>JANYIL010000233.1 GCA_025362075.1 Chloracidobacterium sp. | reverse complement strand
ATGACAACCGTGAACGGTTGCTCGACCGACTGAAAATAATCAACTTTTTGCTCGACGCCGTCCTCAAATATCTTGAAATCACCCTTTTTCAGCCCCGAAATAAACCGCCCGTCGCGGTCAAGTACCGAGACCGGCATGGTGACCAGATTGGTCTCGACCTTGATAATTTCACCGTCATCGGGCGGCGGCGTTGCCATCGGCTTCGCACCCGGTTTGCCCGCGCCGATCAGCGTCGGCGGTGCTCCCCAACCCGAATTTTCATACGGATCGTTCTCGATCTTTGGCGGAGTCGCCGTCGGCGCGACACGCGGCCGCGTCGCCGTACTCTGGCCAAACGCACCAAAAGCGAGGGTCCCAACTATCATTGCCAAGCCTGCAAGTTTTTTCATCAAAACGTAATCTCCAGACCGAATCTGTACTTCGGGGAAAGCGTCATCTTTGATTGCCACTTATACAAATTCGTTGCTAAGAATTTGCGTCAAGTTGCCCGATCGCCAGTTCATGAAACCGCCGCCTCACCGAGTTGATATTCGCAAACGGCAACTCATGGTTATGCGTCCGGTTGGTCAACAAGATAAAAACACTCTCCTTAACTGGATCGATCCACAAACTTGTCCCCGTAAACCCAAGATGCCCAAAACTTTGTGGCGACATCAGCTTCCCCGCCGCCGACTCTGGCGTTGACGCTAACTGAAACGCGAACGAACGATGTTCATTCATTTCGGGTGTGAAATTTGTTCGAAATAATTTGCACGTTTCGGGCTTTAAGATTGAAGAAAACCGAGGCAAAAACTGCTGAGCGATCTTAAATGTCTCCTCGGCGGTCGAAAACAGCCCCGCGTGTCCCGCAACGCCGCCCATGAAATTTGCATTCCCGTCATGTACCTCGCCCCATATCTGGTAATCGCGGAGTGCGGAGTGCGGAGTGCGGAAGTCAGAACCGGTAGAGGCATCAGAAGCAGTAACTGGGTTCTCGCCGCCGTGATCAAGATACCCTTTCTCGATACAGGTCTGCTTTTCAAACTCATTTCCCTTTTCGCTCGCAGCAATCCTCAAGATCGAGATCTTCGATAGTGGCCGGAACCCGGTATCGTCCAATCCCAACGGCCCCAAAGCAATCTCGGTGAAAGCTGCATCAAGGTCTTTACCAGTGATTCGCTCAATAATTTTCCCAAGCGTGATGAAGTTAAGATCGCTGTAGGTAACCGGATTTTGAACGCGACCCAACACTGTCTTAGCTATCTCAGCGAGAACCATTTCGGGGTCGGAGACACAAAGGTAGAGCGGCTTCCATGCAGGCAAATGAGACGTATGGGTGAGCATTTCAGATACGGTGATACCGCGTTTTTCCTCAGAACCGAATTCCGGAAGGTATTTCGACACGAGGTCGTTGGCGTACAATTCACCGCCCTCGACCAATTTGGCCATGAGCAAGCCCGTCACCAGCACCTTGGTCAAGCTCGCCATGTCATAAACCGCATCCAGCCATGCTTCAATTCGCTCCGGTTCGACAACCGCCAACCCCAGCGCATCCTGCATAACGATCTCGCCTTTTTCGGCAATGAGATAGACCGCCGATGGGAAATCACCTGCGTTGATCCGTTCCTCTAGAAATTTTGATATTTCGTTTTCCACTTCGCTTTCTATTCTGCACGATTTTCGCGCTTTTATTACATCTCGCCTAACTTGCATTTAGATTTGTTGACAACAAATTGCCCGGGGGAATAGACTGAAGGTCTAAATTCTTTTTGGAGGTTTTTTATGAGCAAAGTAGAATCAGCCGATCTAATCTTAAAACTATACGATCTGCGTCGTGAAACGAAAATGCGTGAGGCGAGAAACTGGATCTTTAGTTTCAACCCGACGAGCGCCGATGAATATTTTCAGACGATGATGGATCCCGAGGTCGGGGGCTATCTGCGGATGGTCTCTTCATATTGGGACATGGCCGCCGCGATGGTGAATCACGGAGCTATCGACGCCGATCTTTTTAACGAGACAGCGGGCGAGCACGTTATGGTTTTTGCCAAGATCGAGCCGTTTTTGGCCGAATTGCGCGAAAAGTTTCAAAACCCTGAAGCGTTCAAACATCTCGAAAAGGTCATTTTGGATGCCCCGCATGGGGCCGAAAAACTGGCGAAGACGCAGGAATGGTTGAAATCGATCAACGAGCAAATCGCCGCCGCACAAGCGGGCGGGAAAGCCGGAGAAGCCTCCGCCTAGATTTGTTATCTAAAAATTAGACAAGGATTAGTACCGAAAGAGAACAGATTTTCACTGATCTGAGAAACCATAATAGTTCTTTCATATCCGTGAAAATCCGTTCTTTTCAGTGCTAATCCGCGTTCAATTATTTCAACACGTCCAGTCGTATCCGATGAGCCTCGATTTTTGCTAATACCCCGACCGCAAGCTCTAACGCCCGGCGCCCGTCTTCACCCGAAATCGGCGGCGGCGCGTCGTTCTCGATAGCGTCTAAAAACGCCGTGATCTCAGCCCGCAGCGGCTCGATATCGTTGATCTGTAGCCGGTTTATCGAGATCCCCGCCAGCGGATGGGCCGCTTCGGGGTTTAGTGAGGTAACGGAGGCGAATTTGGTCGCGTAATCCAATACAACGTACGAATTTGTCTGATAAAATCGTGTCTTTCGTATTTTTTCAGTCCCGATGCGCGAGGCGGTGATGTTGGCAACCGCGCCGTTTGCAAACTCGATCCGTGCATTCGCCGCGTCGACCTTGTCCGAGATCACAGGTATCCCGACCGCGCGAATTTCCGAAATCTGGACGTCCTCACCGACCAGCCAACGGATCGCGTCAAGATCGTGGATCATCACATCGAGCACGACATCGACGTCGAGTGAACGGTTAGGAAACGGCGACACGCGATGGATCTCAAAATACAGCGGCCGTGTCACATGCGGCCGCAGGGCTGCCATTGCCGGATTGTAACGCTCAAGCTGGCCGACCATCAGTTTTGCACCGGATTTCTTAGCGGCTGCGATCATCATGTCTGCCTCGTCGAGAGTTAAGGCAATCGGTTTTTCAACAAGCACATGGACGCCGCTTTCGAGAAATGCGCACGCGATCTCGCAATGCGTCTCGGTCGGGGTCGCTATCGAGACAGCATCGACCTTGCCCAATAATTCACGCCAATCGGTAAAGTGGTCTTCGCTGCCGTGGCTCGAAGCGATCGACATCGCGGTGTCCGAGTCGGCGTCGCAGACACCGGTAAATTCGGCACGGCCCTCCTTCGCGAGTTCCGCGTAGTTTCGCGCGTGATGCTGTCCGAGACTCCCGACGCCTATCACCGCCACCCTAGGAATGCGGATTGCGGACTGCGGATTGCGGATTTCACTCATAAATCGTATTTGAATCCAAAATTGAATTCAGCAATACTTAACATTTTTAGCTAAGTCTTTCTAAATGACAAAGATCGAATCCGCAATCCGCAATCCGCAATCCGCAATTTACTGGTGGATCGCCCTCGCGTTGCTAGCTCTGCTGACCTATTTTCTCGGTCTCAACCTGCCCCTGCTGGGCCCAGACGAACCGCGCTACGCCCAGGTCGCCCGCGAGATGTTCGACAAGGGTGATTGGGTCACGCCAACACTCGGCGGCTTCACCTGGTTCGAAAAACCCGCGTTGCTCTACTGGCTGGAGATCGCGTCCTATCACATTTTCGGCGTCAACGAATTCGCCGCCAGATTCGGCTCGGCACTATTCGGTCTGGGAACGATCGCAAGCCTGTGGATCTTGGGCAAGAACGTGTCAGAACCACTTGCGGTAGCGGGTGGTTTAACATCGGGCGTTAACAACAAGAGTGATTTTGCTAACTGGCTCGCTCTCATAGCCTCATCGACGCTGGGCGTACTCGTCTTTTCGCACGGTGCCAGTTTTGACATGAATATCACGTTTCCAATGACGGCGGCTCTGGTCAGTTTCTTTATTTTTGACCAGGAGACGTCGAGACAAAATAACGTTCAACCACCCGCTACCGCAGGTGGTTCTGACTTACTCGCCGCGTCCAGGCGTCGCCGCGTCGCTGCTCCGCTCGTCCTTTTCTACTTCTTTGTCGGCGTCGCTCTTTTAGCCAAAGGCCTGATCGGCATTATTTTTCCGTTCGCTATTGTCGCTTTCTATCACCTTTTATCGTGGAAATGGCCGTCAGGGCTGCTTATCGCAAGTCTCGTCTGGGGCACCGCCGTCGCCGTCGCCGTTGCCTCCGTCTGGTATGTGCCGGTTTATATGCGCAATGGCTGGCCGTTCATCGATGAGTTTTTTATCCAGCACCACTTTCAACGTTTCACGACCAACAAGTTCCAGCACCCGCAGCCTTTTTACTTTTTCCTGTGGGTCCTGCCCCTAATGACGCTCCCCTGGCTGCCATTTCTTATCGGATCGAACTGGAGTTTTGTGCGGGAAAAATTTCACCACAGAGCCCCCGAGAACACCGAGATTAATGGGACGCCCGCGCGGAACTATCCCCCCTTCTCCTCTTCTGCCCTTCGCCCCTTCTCCTCTTCCCCTCTTCTCCTCTTCTCACTCGCATGGCTCCTTGTGCCACTCGTATTCTTCTCTTTCTCGGGGTCGAAGCTTCCCGGCTACATCCTGCCATCCGTGCCGCCGGCAATTGTCCTTACGGCAATATACGTCTTTCGACTCGTCGAAAAAAGCACTAAATGGCGGACCATCGTTTTGGCCCTCGGAGCGTCGGTTTTTGTGGTGTCGATAGGGCTGGTATTATTCGCGGCTCCGCGATTTGCGGATACGGATTCGGTGAAAGGGCTGCTGGCGACCGCCAGCGAACGCGGCTACACGGCGGGCCCTGTATATTGCATGCACACGATCTCGCACAGCGCCGAATTTTACGCCGCCGGCCGTCTGCTCCGCGACCCGGACGGCAAGCAGAAAAAGCTGTATTCCCCCGCCGAGG
>JANYIL010000160.1 GCA_025362075.1 Chloracidobacterium sp. | reverse complement strand
CAAAAATCTGGCGACCCGAGGAAAACTGTCCTTATTTGCGCCAAAACCGTGCAGCAGCAGCAACGGTTCGCCCTGGCCGCCCTCAAGATAAACGTAATGAGTGCCATCATGAAGGTCGATCTCCTTGCGGACAAGCCCCGCGCGCCAGCGTTCGACACTTAGGAAAGTGTAGGTTGCCGTCTCAGGTGCAAGGTAAACAAACCCCACGATCGAGACGCCGCCAATGACCAGTGCAGCTAGTAAAATCAACATGATCATCATAGATTTTCCTGAAAATCTGTCTGACGGAACAAAAACGCCCCCTGGAAAAAAAGGACGTGACCCGGCGGCAAATTCCGTTAGGTCACGTCCTTAAATTATAGCCTAACGATCGCCGTTATGGCCGAATTACATAGTCCGGGAAGCACGAGGTTGGATCATACATCATCTCAAGAAACTCGAGGCCCTGACGGTTGCCCGCACCGGCGGCTGCCGGGGCACCGTTCTTTTCGGGATCGAGGATCTTGGCGATCTGGTCACGAACGCTCTCGAGATGGATCCGTGTCGCCTTATCTGTTGTCTTTGCCAGCGCGGCACCGGCTGCGGCGCTGATTGCTCGAAGCTCGGATCGGTAGTAGCCCCGTTCGTCGCCGCTTGAGATGAATATCGCGGCAAAGCCACGCGGTAGACCCTGCGGTGCGGCTGCCGGGGGAGCATTCAGCTTATTGTTGGCGATGTCGAGATATGAACGCTGCAAATTACGACGATAGGGGTCTATTGCGACCTTTGGAGCCCAAAGCTCACCCCAGACGCCGCTGCGGACATCGGCGAGGAACTGATCCGGCTGGTAGGCGGCATCTCCGTCGATCGCCGCCTGCTCGGCGAGCCTTGCAAACCTCGCACTTGAGAGCAGGTTGTTGAGCACGCTGTTTTGAGCATTGCGAACGCGGTTTAGAACACCGATAGGCTCGATCTTGCGGAGGATGTCCTTGTCGATCGCCCATGTCGGCGCCGGAAAGGCGTTCTCGTTAAGAAACTTAACTGCATCCGCCTGATGTGCCTTTGGTACGGGCGTAAATCTCGGCCCCGGCTGTCCAATATGCTTCTCCTGCGAGTTAAAGCCGCCGACGATATTGCTGACGTGGTTCATCTCGAGGGTCCATTGGCCAAACAGACGACCGTAGACTTCGTCAAGATCGTCGTAGTTCGCACCCTTTTCAGTAGTCGTGGCCGGGACGAGCAGCTTGACCGTCCGCTTGAGATTGAGCAGGCCGAGACCGGTCGATTTTATCGCGTCCGCGTCGCCCACAGCCTCGGTCTCTTCGCCGGGGTCGCTGCCAGCCGAATTGTCGGTCGAAAACCTTAAGTACGGCTTGTCGTCCTGTTGGAGAGCCCATGCGTCGAGGGTCGGCTTTTCTGCATCCGGCGTCTTCGCACCTGGAATCGGTTTATAGCCCCACATCGTCGCCCATTTGTCATACGGGCCGATGCCGGGAACGAGATCGGCAACATCGATACCGTCCTCGGGTTGGGCAACGTAGTTAAATCGCGAATAGTCCATCAACGTCGGTGTGTGGCCCATCGTATGAACAAAATTCTTGTCGCGGACCTTTTCCTGCGGATACTCGGAGCTTGCCTTCATGTTGTGCTGAAAGCCGAGCGTGTGTCCGACCTCATGTGCAAGGACGTATTCGAGCAGGCGGCCCATGACCTCGTCGGGGATCGGGAACTTCTGCACGCGGGGGTCGAGATGACCAACCTGTACGAAGTACCACATCTTAGCGAGGTTCATCACGTTGTGGTAAAACTGGATGTCCGAATCGAGGATCTCGCCGGTACGCGGATCCGAAATGTGTGGTCCCGATGCATTCTCAGTCGTCGACGGCAGCCACCGGACGACAGCATAGCGTGCATCCTCAGGGCTGAAATCAGGGTCCTCGGCCTTCGTCGGTGCCATTTTGCCGATGATAGCGTTCTTAAAGCCTGCGGCCTCAAATGCCGGTTGCCAGTCGTTGATGGCCTTGAGCATATACGGGCGCCATTTTGCGGGCGTGGCTGAGTCGATGTAGTAGACGATCTGTTTGACCGGCTCAGACATCTCAGCGCTCGGGTCTTTTTTCTCAAGTCTCCAGCGGGCGATGAACGTTCGCTGCGTTGCCTTTTGCTCATCACGGCCGTAGTCCATGTTGCTGGTCGAGAAATAGCCGACGCGTTCGTCAAATAGACGCGGCATCATCGGGTTCTCAGGCAGCTTGACCATGCTGTAATGGAGCGTAACGGTCGCACTGCCGGGATTCATCTGAGCCTGGCCAAAACCGCCGCCCGGGGCACCGCCGCCGATACCTGCGGGGGCTGCGGTCTTGGTGTAAGTATGGGTCGTTTCGACCTCGATATTTGTCGGGAAGGGCGAGACCCGCTCAATAAACGAACGAGTTGGGTCCATGGTCGTGGCTCCTAGCCGCTGGTGAGCGCTTATCTCGGTGATATCCGTTGTGAACAGTCGACCGACATCGATAACAGCCGTTTCATTATTTGGTCCCCATGCGGCGACAGGGAACGACATCAGGATCGTATCGCTATTCGCATCGTGAACAGCCTGCGCGATCGGAAGTTTTGGGTCGGCGACAACGCTGTAATTGATCAGCTTGAGGAACACGCGATTGTTTTCACCGAGCTCCCATCTAACGACGCGGCTTCCCAATGCCTGACCACCGTAGCCGACGCCATTTGTCGTTCGCTGGATCTGCGATACCCAGAGAAATTCCTTACCCATCTCGCTCTTAGGTATCTCGTAGAAATACTTGTCCTTGACCTGATGGACCTTAAAAATGCCGGCCTTGGTCTTGGCATCTTTGGTTATGACCTTTTCATAAGGCTGCGGGTCCTGCGAAGCGGCACCACCACCCGGTCGCTGCCCGCCCGGCCCGGGAATCACAGGCTCCGGCGTCGGATCCTGGGCATGTACGTACAATGAGCCAGCGACAAGGCAAAGGCTCATTACAAAAACTCTTACTGCAATACTTCTCATTACTAAATTCCCTCCAAAGGTTTGTGATCCCATAATTTCTCGTCGCTCCGGGGCGATAAAATGGCGGCCGGCTTATGCCCAAAAATCACGATCAACGATCGACCCCGATAGACCGGCAAAAAACTGAAAATTGTAAAAACAAATAATCGGAGCGTCTATTTATATAGCACCGAAAGCCCCGTAATGCAATAATTTCGGCAGTTTCATGGCGTTTCGGATTGTAAGGTTTTGTAAAGGCCTCTATATCGAAAACTCGGCAACTACCGGAGCATGGTCGCTTGGCTTTTCCAACGCTCGCGGGGCCCGGTCGATCCAGCAATCGGTACACAATTCGGCCAGTGCCGGCGACGTCCATATGTGGTCGATCCGCAGGCCCCGATTCTTCTCAAACGAATGATGAAAATACTCCCACCACGAATACTCGCCCGGCTCCTCATTCATCTGGCGAAACACGTCGACGAATCCCCACCGTTTTACATTTAAAAGGGCCTCACGCTCGGGCTTTGAAAAATGCATCTTGTCCGCCCAAAGGCGCGGGTTCCAGACATCGGTTTCGTGAGGTGCGACATTGAGATCACCGCACAGCAAAACCTTGTCGTCCCGGTCAAAATTATCGTCGAAATAGGCGCGCAGACGCGCGAGCCAATCGAGCTTAAATGTAAACTTGTCGGTGCCAAAGGCGGTCCCGTGCGGCACATATGTATTGACGATGCGGACGCCGTTTATCGTCGCCGCGATGAGCCGCCGCAGCGCGTCAGCCTCGTCGCCGGGGAAATTCTTTTGCAGGTCTTCGATCGGGTATTTGGCGAGGATCGCGACGCCGTTGTAGGCTTTTTCTCCATGAAACGCGATGTGCTCGAACCCGGCCGATCTAAGCTTCCCAAGCGGAAACCGAGCGTCGACGCATTTTGTTTCCTGCAGGCACAGGACATCAGGCCGGTTCTTTGCCGACCAGTCCAGCACATGACCGATGCGCGAATTGACGCCGTTAATGTTCCAGGTAGCGATTTTCACAAACTGTCCAGGCAATAACGATTCCTGGCGAATCTCAACTTATTCGGTAAATCGTTGCATCGAAACCGCGATATCCGGAAACGCCGAGAGCAGTTTCTTGTCGGAAGTAACAAGCGGAACGCTTAACCGTTCGGCAACGGACACGAATTCACAATCGTATGCTGTGCAGCCTGATTCCGCCGCAAGTTCAATGATCCGGGTACCATCTACTTGTCGGCTCTCTACTTTCGATTCCGCTAGTTCTGATAGTGTGATCAAATCGGACAAAGAAATCGAATTGCGTCGAAAATAGCCGAGCGATACATTACGAAATTCCGAACGCCAGAGCATCGGAGCCACCCAATCTCTATCTCGCCGCCGCACTTTGACTGCAAGTTCAGTAAAGTCGCTGTCCAGAAGGAGATAAATGATTACATTTGTATCAACAACGATCACAGACGTCCCTTGTTTTTTTCGCGGTTGATATATTCTTCGGTTACATAAACGCCTTTCAACTTCTCACGAAATCGACGAATTTCCTCAAGCTCCGTTTCTACGTCCATTTCCCGATGGGCCAAGACACTCTCCAACTGGAATATTGCTTCGCTATTGATGCTTCTATGCCGACGCTTCGCCTGTTTTGTTAAAGCGTCGTAGAGTTTGGCCGGAACATTTCTTATTGTTAACGTAGCCATAGTTTCCTTAAAAGCTCCCCCCTGTTGCTAGCATAATGCAGGCAACATGTATGCGTCAAGATTTTACCAGCCGCCTGTCAAAATACGCTCATATCTATTTAATCTGAAATTCCGCAACGACCGGCGCATGATCGCTCGGCAATGTGAGGGCACGGGTGGATTTGTCTATCCAGCAGCCGGTGCATTTTGCCGCGAGCGAGGCTGAGGCCCAAAGATGGTCGATGCGCAGGCCGTGGTTTCGCTGCCATGCCCCGGCGCGGTAGTCCCACCACGAGAATTCCTGTACATTGCCATTCATCTGACGATAGAGATCGGTGAAACCCCACTGTTTTACATTATGTATTGCGGCCCGCTCAGGTTTGGAAAAATGCAGTTTGCCGGTCATCGACTCGGGGTCCCATACGTCCGCATCGTCGATCGCGACGTTAAAATCGCCGCACAGCAGCACATCTTTACCGGCGTCGCAGGTCTCGTCAAAAAAGGCCCGGAGCCGTTGCAGCCAGTCGAGCTTGAACTTGAATTTGTCGCTCCACAGCTCGGAGCCGTTCGGGATATAGGTATCGACAATGCGGATGCCGCCAACGGTGGCGGCGATCATCCGCTTGGGTGAATCGTCATCGTCGTCGAAAAAGTTTTTCTGCACGTCCTCGATCGGAAATTTTGAGATGATCGCGACGCCGTTATAAGATTTTTGGCCGATAAAGGCCGATTCGTAGCCCGCATCTCGCAACGCGTCCGCCGGATAATTCTCATCAACCGTCTTTGTTTCCTGAATGCAAACAACATCCGGCTCCGCCGCCGCCAGCCAGTCCAGTAGTTGCGGCATGCGGACATTGATCGAATTTACATTCCAGGTTGCGATCTTCATAAAGATCATTTTGCCACACAGCCAAAGTCAGAACCACCTGCGGTAGCGGGTGGTTGAACATGGCTGTCTAGTAACTTCAACGTCGAGTGCAAACCTTCTTCAACCACCCGCTACCGCAGGTGGTTCCGACCAGAGTTCCTCTCCCAAAATACACCATCTTTAAAACCCTGGATCGACCCGTCCGTGTCGGCCATTTCGAGCCGTTTTTGGGCGAGCAGGCAGTATTTTTCGTCCGATTCGATCACAACAAAGTCACGTCCTAGCTTTTTCGCCGTCACGGCGGTCGTACCCGAGCCGGCAAATGGATCGAGGATCCGATCGCCGGGGTTTGTGCTCGCCAGGATGATTTTGGCTAGTAGCTTTTCCGGCTTTTGCGTTGGATGGTCCGTGTTTTCGGGCATCGACCAGAACGGCACACTGATGTCGGTCCAGATATTCGACGGGTGCGTGTCGCGAAAATTACCTGTTTTACTCTCCTTCCAGTCTTTCGGCGCGCCATTCTCCTTATATGGAGCGAGCACTTTGCGGCGGAGCTTGACGGCGTCGAGATTGAATGTGAATTCGTCCGAGACGGTAAAAAACCAAATGTCCTCCGCCGCATTTTTCCAGTTGGCTTTGGCTCCACGACCCTTTTCGCGTTCCCACGTGATGCGGTTTTGCAGCCGGAAATATCGCGACCCGACCCGCTGAATAGCCGACGACGAACGCCAGTCACCGCAAATGTAAACGGATGCGGTCGGCTTTAATAGAGGTAAGCAGAGTTTCAGCCACGAATCGAGCCAGTCTTCGTATTCCCCGGACGACCGTTTAGCGAATTTCTCCGTGCCGAAATCCTTTGTGAGATTGTACGGCGGATCGGCGAAGAGCAGGTCAAAACTTGCCGCAGGCAATCGGTCTAGTACCTTAAAAGCGTCGCCGCAGATAATGGTGTTCTTCACGGAGCCTAGATCACTGTCTTTTTTATCAAAGATTATCTGCGATCGCAGTTGGTTCGCCTCGTCCCGATCTAATTCGATAGTTCGGTTTCTCGGTGCTCGAACCTTTCCGATTAAGGGCTTGGGTATCACGGCAGATTAATTACCAATTAGAAGGAGGTTCGCTTTCCGTATCGGTCTCTTCGTCTATTTGGCTATCAAACTTGAATTCAAGATTTTCGACGGGTGCATCGCTATATTTATCTGCCTTTTTGAAAGTGCTATTCGCATTGGTCCTCGGATAATCTATTCGCGATCCGCCGAGTAATTCCTCAATAGTAAGGATTTGAAGTCTCGGGTGCCTACTTCCCCAAGGGGAATCATAAAACCCCGCGTCTGCCGCTTCATGCCGCATTGGTTTTGTCGGTTTTTGTAGGGTGAGCAATACGCCGATCTCGGCTTCCTCACGATCAATTACACCCCTAAGTTCGCGCATGTGATTTGCGGGAATCGAACCTCCCTTTACGGACAGAATGATGCGTTTTGTCGCACTTGCATCTCGCTCATCGTGAAAAAACAAACGCCCGTCAATTCCTTTGTCGGCTCCCTTCTTCTTATCGTTTGTGCGAGCTCCGACCAGCCCAAGCGCCCATGCCTCAAATTGATACTTGTCGTCTGCCGCCAATTTCTGAGCGTCCGGTAAAGAAACGGGTTCGCCCGTTACTTCGTACGCTGCTTTCCCCAGAAAAGCCCCTTGCAGCCGATGTTTAATCAGACCAACCGCGAGATGTGTAATGTCAATGCCAATCCAGTGGCGTCCCAGGCCTTGAGCCGCCACTATGGCCGTGCCGCAACCGCAAAATGGGTCGAGTACAACCTGATCTTTATTGCTGCTGGCTTCGAGTATCCGTTCCAGCAGAGGCAGCGGTTTTTGAGTCGGGTAAAGTTGTTTGATCGGCGGGACGCGGCCAATGTCCCAAACATCGTCCATTCTGACGCCTTCAGAATCTTCTTCAAGCGTTTCAGACGGAACTCTGTTTCCGTATTCGTCATGTCCCGAAACAATTTTCGCGGTTCCAAATCTTTTGAGGGTTGATGCCGCCCTTTCCATGTATAGCTGGTTGAATGTTCGATCTTTTGTATCCGAGTTGGAGTAAAAGAAGATTACGTCATGATTGCGCTGAAAGGTGTATTTTCCCGCAGGCCATTTTCGGTAATGCCAGATTATCTCATTGCGAAAATTACCTGGTCCGAAGACGGAATCCATAAGTATTTTGAGATAGTGACTTGCGGTCGGGTCACAATGCAGGTAAATACTATCCGTAGGTTTTAGAACACGTTGCAATTCTACCAAGTGAGGAGCCATCATCGAAAGGTATGCCAGCATATCACTTCCGCCCAAAAGGGTTCGGAATGCCTGCATGGCAACCGAGACTTGCCCTCCCCGATCAACTGTTTCAGCGAATATTTCAGCAGAAGCGATGTCCCATTTCCAGGTGTCCCCAAAGGCTTTTATTTGTGCTGCAGCCCGCGTACCATCTTGTTCACTAAAGAGGATATTGTAATCCTTATTGCTTTGAAACGGCGGGTCAAGATAAATAAGATCAACAGCATTTTCCGCAATGTGCTCCCTTAATACATCTAGATTGTCACCATAGAAAAGTTGGTTCATTTTTGTGAATTAGGCCGGTTCGCTCGGTTTAGGGGTCGATCCGATTTTAACACAAGACGGACAATTATCCGCGTACTAGCCAAGTCCTTCGGTTACCTTTATTCATTAAAAAATGACCGTGATACTACTAGTTCTCTTAAGAATCCCATTTTCCTGGCTATCGCCTTTTTCGCCAGCCATCCGCTCGTGGTGAGACGCGGATGTTTCTCAGGTCGAGGATCAACTGGCCGTCGTTGTCTATTTTCGGCTCTCGAAACTCGATGGTCTCTGCGGGCTTTATCCCAAACTCGGTCAGCAGACGGTAGGCCCTGATGAGCCGACCACCGCACGTACCGTATTTTCGCAGTGGATAGGCGTGTTGTTCCTCAGGCCTGACGGGACGCAATGCGAGCAGTGATCTCATCGGGTCATACAAGACAAGAACCGCCGCAGGTGCCCCAAACCGCTCATGCGTCGTCCGGCTCAATGCTAGTTTCCCGACCGGGTTCAGCGTCACATACATCCCCGACCAACGGGCCGCATCGCCTCTCGGCAAGGTCGTCCATTTCACTATCGAATCTTGGATTCAAGTAGTAAGTGCAACTCGGAAGGTCACCGGAGGAGGGCAAGCTGAAGATAGCATCTTCGCTCTTTGATGGTGACATCGAAGAGTTACCATGAAAAAGTATCAGCAGCTTACCCTGAAACAAAGGTATCAG
>JANYIL010000141.1 GCA_025362075.1 Chloracidobacterium sp. | reverse complement strand
TTGGAGGGACGCGGTGACGTAGAGACGCCGGGACGCGGGGAAGGAGAGAACCACCGCGGCTTTCAGCCACCCCTCGCGCGTCACGAGGGGAGCCAGATTGACGAGACCGAGATATTTTCGATATCGCCTACGCTGATGTTTATCAAGGTTGGGTATGGGGCGGCGGCGGTTGGGGCTTTGTTTTTGGTGGCGATCGTGAGCGTAGTGCTAGGTACTTTCGTGCCGATTTGGGTCGCTATCCTGCTCGGGCTGATGCTGTTTCTGATACCGGCATTTTACCATTTCAAGCGAAAGCTGGTGCGATACAGGCTGACTGACTCGAAATTGGAAATCGATACGGGGCTAGTCTCGCGCACGACACGCAACATACCGATTGGGCGTATACAGGATGTGACAGTTTCGGCAAATCCGTGGCAACGACTGCTCGGGTTTGGCGACGTCGTTATCGACAACGCCAGCGATCTGGGTGGTAAGGCGGTGATGAAAAAAATCAATTCGCCAAAGCACTACGCGGATGTGTTGCTCAAGCAGATGAGAGCGCTCGACCGGTAAGAATTTGCCCGTGAAATACGTGGGCGACGCGAGAAACCAGAAAAACCCTGCCCGCGAATAACCGCGAATATTAAACCCGGATTAAGCGTTATAAGATTTAGCCACGAATGCACGAATAATTTAGGAGTATAAGTCTTATTTTTTTGAGTTTACGTAATTCACGGTTAAAAAATTCGTGCATTCGTGGCTACTTTTTTCTAATGCCTAATTTGGGTTAAAGAGATTATCAAGTGTTCTTATTCGTCTTCATTCGCGTTATTCGCGGGCAAAAAAACTATCTCTCGGAGCTTCTTTCATTCTCCTCGCCCATTACCGGAGTTGAGTCGTCGTGGCCTTTAGAATAGTAGTTGTAGTAACCCGATCCGTAATAATAGTACTCTTCCGAATTCGACTTGATGCCATTTAGCACGACGCCGTAGATGCGGGCGCCGATGGCGGTGACGCGCTGTTTGAACTGGCGCATCAGGTGGATCGAGCTCTTATTGGCCATGGCGACGAGGACGACGCCGTCGACCAGGGTCGAAAGAATTGACGCGTCCGTAAACGAGATCGCCGGCGGCGAATCGATGATGATGTGCTTGAAGCGGCCTGAGAGAAACGTCAGCAGATTGCGCATCTCGTTCGAACTGAGCAGCTCGGCCGGGTTTGGCGGGATCGGGCCGCTGGTGATGACCCTGAGCCGCGGCAGATCCTTGTACGTCTTCATCAGGTTCTCGGTGTTTTTGTCACCGGATAGATAGTTGGTGAGGCCGGTCGTATTCACCATGCCAAAATGTTGATGCAGCCTCGGACGCCGCAGATCGCAGTCGATGATGACGACATCAACATCGGACTGGGCAAGCGTGATGGCCGTGTTGATTGCGGTCGTCGTTTTGCCCTCGGACGGCTGCGACGAGGTGACCAGTATCGTTTGCGGCGGTTTGCCGGCGGATGAGAACAGCAGGCTGGTACGCAAATGGCGATAGGCCTCGGCCATAGGCGAATTGCGCTCCTCCATAGTGATCAGGGCTGATGACGCCGGCACGCCTCTGCCATTGCCGTTTCCATTCCCGGCGGCGAGCAGCTTTTTCTTGTCCGAGTTCAGATAATGAGGTATCAACGCCAACGTCGGCAGACCAAGATGCCGCGTAATGTCGTCTGACGTCCTAACGGAATCGTCGAGGAAATCAAGCAAAAACGCTAGCCCAACGCCGGCCCCGAGCGATAAAAACAACGCAACCAATATGTTGCGGCCCCGCTGCGGGCCGATCGGCACGGTCGGCGTTACGGCATTGCTCTGGAGCTTGATATTTTTCGGCGCGTCAGTTGCAAGCGCGAGATCCTGTTCCTTTTCACGCAGGTTATATGCGTCAAGCAGGCTGCGATTAGATTTCAGTTCGTTTTGTTTACCAACGATGGTGGTCTCAGCCTGGCCATCGATATTCGACTTAGCGGCGGCCTGCTCGAATGCGACCCTCAGTTTGTTCTCCTTTTGCTGAGCGGCCATCGCCATCGCTCGTGTCCGGGCGACTTCTTCGCGCTTTGCGGTATCGGTGATTTTTTTGTCTTCGGTCTTTACTTTTTCCGTATTCTCTTCGAAAACGCGTTTTCTTTGGCTTGTGAGCTCATTTATCTCCGCCAAGACGGCTTTAACGTCCTTGTATTCGGGGGTGTATTTAGCCAGAAGTTCTTGCTTTTTCTGGGTTTTTTCATCGATCTTTTTGTCCAAATCTTCTATTCGCTTGTCGAGATCCTGTTCCCGTTTGAGCTTTTGGCTTCGAATATCCTGGAGCGGCTTATTTTCTCCGGCGACCGCCAAAATGTCCCCCGACTGAACCGCCCTTAACACGGCATCATAACTCGCCTGGGTCTCGGCTGATTTGACCTGGGCCTCGCGGTATTGGGTCAGGATCGTCCCCAGGTCGGCAGCACGGATCTCGCTCCCTTTATCCGCGAGCGGCAGATTGGCGGCCTTCATGGCCTCAAGCAAACCATCCTCTTCCTGCCTGATCGTCGCTTTTAAATCGTCGATAGAATGTCTCAGGTTCTCGAGTGCCTTCTGGGCACCGCCGACCTCGCGATCACCATCTTCCTTAATAAAAAGTTCGGCGAGCTTATCGGTAATCTTTGGGGCGACGACGGGGTTTGAGGTGCGGAGATTGAGGCTTACAAGATTTGTCCTATCCTGCTGCTTGACGTCAAGACCGACTACGAGGGTACTCGCATAGTTTTCGGCCCGCTTATTCTCCTCCGGGGTGAGGGTTGCCTCTTCGGATTTGCCGTCGCCCCTGCTGCTGACTATCGGGAGCGAATTTTCGGCGTCATCCGCTTTCTGGCCCCGGTTGAACAACGAGCGCAATGGTCCCAGCAAACCACGGCTCTGATCGCCGAAAAGATTAGCGTCGCGATGCAGCTCCAATGCAATGATAGTACGTTTCATCAAGCCTGGATCTTTCAGGAGCTGAATCTGCGTATTGTAATATTTTTGGTCATCGCCGAAATTAATATTAATTGCGTCTTTCGCAGTTTGGGGCGGTTTACGCGGCTCGATGATCATGCCGGTTACGACCTCATATTCCGACGGCAAACGATATGAGTAAAAGGCGACGGCGGCGGTAACCAGTATCGTGATCGCAATAATGATCGGCAGCCGTTTGTAAACGACATTGATGTACTGTTTGATCGACCGCTTGCTGTCGAGCGTGTCGTCATACAAGGGCGAATAGACCGCCGAATAATCAATGGGGCCCGTCTGAATGTCGTTTGTAACCACTGGTAGCGGTGTTAGGCGTTGATCGTTTTGCATACTGCTTTTACTGCTCTTTATTCTCGGTCGTCTCCGGCTCAAAACTAGGTTAGACAACCTTGTTTTATAGCATATTTCGGGCAATTTATCATCAATAACATTGATGATTACCATCAGTCTACCACTTTGGATGCATAACCTTTAGCTGGGGCGGCCGTTGTTATCGGAACGTGGCGGATGATATATTCTAAGTTTGCTCACCGCGCGGAATATTGCGTAATTGAGGGGAATATGACTGGAGTTTTGGACAATGGGCAGGACGTAACGCCCTACGATATAGACTTAGGCATCGACGGGTTTACATTTGGCGACCTTTTTGACGCGGCGAAGCTGCACGAACTGGCGGACCGTTTTTACGGCGAGGTGAAAAAACGCGAGCCGGTGCTGGGCGCCGCTTTGGCCAAATATATCGCGAATCGCGGAACCGGCTACGAGCGAAAGGTCGAGTCAAAGATATTGACGGACGCGGCACCGTTCCTGTCGGATTTTGTGGCGAGATTGTTCAATATCCCCGGCGAAAAAGCGGAACTGGAGCGCGAGGTAACCGTTCAGAACCCCGTCTGGAAATACAAATTTTTCGTCCAGCGTCGTGCAATCAAGAAATACAAGGCCGAGGTCGTCGCCGAGTTGAACGAAGGCGAACTGTGGAAAGCGTTGACCGAGCTTCGCAATGAGGCATTTGACGACACGCTCGCTACGGACGAAGAGTTGTCGATCGCGACGATGACCTGCCGGCTGCTCGATGCGGAGGAAATGCTTGTCAGAACCGGGAGCGATAGCGACTGGGTTCCTGACGGCACTGCGGGTGTATCTGACGTACTTGAGAGAATAAATACAGCCTACCAAAAGTTAAAGGACAGCACATTCGGAAAGCTATATTCGCGGTTCATCGTGGAGGAGCAAGACACCGGCGATCTGCTGACCGTCAGAGCCGCATTGCGTCTAATCGAAGCATGGTCGGCGGCGGCCTTTCACAACAAATCGAAGAAATGGTACAGCTTCAAAACGCCGCACTCGCTCGATTATCAAAATCTCGTTCATCTCATTCATCCCGAGCCTGAGCTGCCGGGGCTAATGCGCGGCGGCGGCGACATCTTACGAAAACGCGACGGATTTAAGCTGACGGACGACCGCGGCACGATGCGCGATGCTCTTTACGAAATCGACTACTGTCTGATCTGCCATGAGCGGGAAAAAGATTCGTGCTCGACCGGCCTGCGTGAAACGGACGGTACGCCAAAACGCAATCCGCTTGGCATCCAGACCGAGGGCTGTCCGCTCGACGAAAAGATCTCGGAGATGCATCTGTTAAAGAAGCAGGGCGATTCGATCGGTTCGCTTGCACTCGTCATCATCGACAATCCGATGTGCGCCGGCACCGGTCACCGTATCTGCAACGACTGCATGAAGGGCTGCATTTTCCAAAAGCAGGAGCCGGTAAATATACCGCTCGCCGAGACGGCCTCGCTGACCGATGTGCTGAATCTACCATACGGTTTCGAGATCTACAGCCTGCTGACGCGGTGGAATCCGCTCAATGCTAAGCGCCCTTACGCTCTGCCATACAACGGCAAAAACGTGCTCGTTGTCGGTCTCGGGCCGGCGGGTTATACGCTTGCCCATTACCTTTTGAATGAGGGTTTTGGCGTGATCGGCATCGACGGCCTCAAGATCGAGCCGCTCCCCACCGACTGGACAGGGAATCACGGCAAGGAATGTCCGAAACCGATCAAAGATCTCAGTGAGATCACCGAAGACCTCGACGAACGCATTTTGTCTGGTTTTGGCGGGGTTTCTGAATATGGCATCACGGTCCGCTGGGACAAGAATTTTCTGACGATGGTCCAGCTCATGCTGACGCGACGCAAGCGGTTTCGCCCCTATGGCGGTGTGCGTTTTGGCGGGACGTTGACGATCGAAGATGCGTGGGATTTTGGTTTTGACCACATAGCGATCGCGACGGGTGCCGGAAGGCCGACGATCGTGCCGATGAAGAACAACCTCATTCGCGGCATTCGCCAGGCGTCGGATTTTCTCATGGCGTTGCAGTTAACCGGTGCATTTAAGAAAGATACACTGTCGAATCTGCAAGTTCGCCTTCCCGCCATCGTGATCGGCGGCGGGTTGACCGGTATCGACACGGCAACCGAGCTTTTTGCGTATTATCCGGTGCAGTGTGAAAAAATGCTTGGGAAATACGAGCAGGTCGTTGCCGAATTTGGCGAGGAATCCGTTGTCGAAAAATTTGACGAAGAAGAGATCCGCGTGCTGCAGGAATTTCTCGAACATGGCCGCGAGATCCGCGCGGAACGCGCCCGCTCGGCCGCGGCTGGCGAGGAGCCGAATTTTGTGCCGTTGGTACGCGGCTGGGGCGGCGTATCGCTCATTTACCGCAAGCGTTTGCAGGATTCGCCGGCGTATCGCCTCAATCATGAAGAAGTTCAAAAGGCTCTCGAAGAAGGCATTGATTTTATCGAATGCATGAACCCGACGGAGGCCGTGCCGGACGAATTTAACGCGGTCAGGGCGCTCCTCTTCGAGCGGCTTGACTATATTGCCGAGACCGGAAAATTTGAAAAGACGGGCGAAATGCATGAATTTCCGGCCCACACGGTCTGCGTCGCGGCCGGTACGTCGCCCAACGTCATTTACGAAAAGGAAAAGCCGGGCACGTTCAAGATGGACGAGTGGAAGCAGTTTTTCCAGCCGTTCACGGTCGAGCGCGGGTGGGATGGCAAGCTCCACGCGGTCGAGGCCGCTTCGGGAGAGACCGGATTTTTCACGAGCTACGAGTCGGACGGAAAATTCATCAGCTATTACGGCGACAACCATCCAAAATACGCCGGTAACGTCGTCAAGGCGATGGCCTCTGCAAAATTCGGCTACGAACGTGTCGTCGATCTTTTTGCCGATGAGATCGCCACTCGCGGCAATCTGCCTCAAGTGGAACGCGACGCCATTTTCGACAAGCTCGAAGCAACGCTCGACGAACAGCTTCGCGCCTACGTCGTTAAGGTCGAACGCCTGACGCCAACGATCGTCGATGTGATCGTCAAGGCCCCGCTGCAAGCCCGCAAGTTTGAGCCCGGCCAGTTTTATCGTCTGCAAAATTTTGAAACGTCGGCCCCGATCGTGGACGGTACGCGTCTGATGATGGAAGGGCTGGCATTGACCGGGGCTTGGGTGGATGAAGAAAAAGGACTGCTCTCGATGATCGTTCTCGAAATGGGAACATCGTCGCGTCTCTGTTCACTGCTCAAAGAAGGCGAAGAGGTACTAGTCATGGGCCCGACCGGGACGCCGACCGAGATCACCGAGAATGAGACCGTGCTGCTCGCTGGAGGTGGCTTAGGCAACGCCGTTTTATTCTCGATCGCCAAAGCCCTGCGCGAGAAAAATAACAAGGTCGTCTATTTTGCCGGATACAAAAACGGCTCCGATCTGTTTAAACGCGAGGAGATCGAAAATGCGACCGACGAGGTCGTTTGGGCCACTGACTTTGGCGACGAGATCATGCCCGCAAGGCCACAGGACGCGCATTTTCGCGGCAATATCGTTCAGGCTATGATCGCCTACGCCGAAGGCCGCCTAGGCAATCAAGCCGTCGATCTAAAAGACGTAAACCGCATCATCGCCATCGGCTCCGACCGTATGATGAATGGCGTCCGCGAGGCCCGCCACACGGCGCTCAAACCATTCCTCAACGAAAACCACACCGCCATCGGCTCGATCAACAGCCCCATGCAATGCATGATGAAAGAGGTCTGCGCCCAGTGTCTACAGCGTCACGTCAATCCTCACACGGGCGAGGAATTCTTTGTCTTCTCGTGCTTTAACCAGGATCAGCATCTCGATTTTGTCGATTTCAAAAACCTCAACGAGCGTCTGCGGGCAAACAGCATTCAGGAAAAACTGACGAATCTGTGGCTGGATCGAGCATTTGCAAAGATATCATGACATCTTGTGTTTCTGAAAAAAAAGAACTGGCCGCTATTCTCTAAAATACTCCTTGATGCCCAAGCCAACGGCAATTTAGTAATGGATGCACACTTAGCGGCAATGGCTGTCGCCTGCGGCGCAACGCTCGCGAGCACGGATCGGGATTTCGGACGCTTTCCGGGACTTCAATTTGCAAATCCGATTACCAAAACTTAAACGACCGTCTCATATACATTGGTGTTTTCAATGTGTACGGTTAAATATTTAATCTGTCCCCTTCGGGGACTTTAGGACGCCTTTGCAGGCTCCTCTCGCTAGCAAATGTTACCAGGTTATTTCAACCTCGTAATTGTCCGCTCCGCCGTTCGGGTCAAAGACCTGGACGATCGCCGTGTAGTCATTTTCCCGCGAAGGATTTTGCAGGACGGTCACCGTGCCGCGGCCGTTTCGTTTGCGGACGTTTATCGTGCCCGGGCGGCGTGCGAGTGAACCGGTGACGCGAAAATCGACACCCGAAATCCCCGTTCCTGATACATCCTCGGTCTGCACGTCAGCACCATAGATAATGATATTCGCCTTTTGATCGACGCGTCCGCGCCAAGTCACGCTGCCGGATTGATAGGGTTCTTCGACATTGCTCTGGCCGTTGCCGACCCAGGAAATATCCACCTTATAGTTGTCGGCACCGCCTTTAGGGTCGGAGATCTGAATGATCGCCGTAAAATTATTTGAGCGGTCGGGCTGTTGGATAACGCTCACGTTTCCGCGTCCGCCGCGCCGCTGTGCGGTGACGGTGGTTGCACGCCGGGGCAATGAGCCATTGACGTTTTGATATGCGGTCTGAACGCCAGTTCCGCCGACATCCTCGACCGAGATCGTATTTCCACGGAGTACAATGTTCACGCGGTCGTCAACGCGGCCGTTCCAGGTGGCTGTTCCCGTTGTGCCGCCATTACCGTTCCAGCCGCCGTTGTTAGGCGGATATTGAGGCGGATAATTCTGATTGCCGCCGAGCTGGACATCGTACTGCCGGTCGCGATTGTAAAAGGCGTCAAAGTAACCCTGCTGATAATAACGGCCGAGTTCCGGGTCATATTGCATGGCGGTGCGCTCCTGCGACCTGTTTTGGCCACCATTTCGCCTGTCCTTGTCGCCCTGATTGTACCCGGAATCGTACGAGACCCGCTGCGGCCTCGTCCAACGGGCCTCGCCTGAGCCGTATCCGCCGTTCTGGCGAATGGTGGTGTATCCGGCGCTATAACCCTGGCTGTAGTTGTTCTCGTATTTGCGCTCGTATTTGTCTTTATAGCGCCGATAGTCGCTGGTGCGATTATTCTGGGCGTCCAGCGTTCCGTCCTGATAGCCCTCGTTGTAATAGCTGCATTTGATCGGTGATTCCGTCGCCGGGTTGCACTGTGCGACAGCCGAAATGCCGCCTATTGCGATCAGCACCGCAAAACTAATTGTAAAAAATACTTTTCTCATGATAGATCCTCCGCTCGGCCATCGGTGGCCTCAAAGCTGAATGTAAAACAATTGCCGACGAGATATTCGCCGCTGCATTCGATGATGTTGGGGCCGATTTTCGATGCCAGCTATTTCCGGATTATTCCCAACGCTTTTCTTTCTGAAATCTCTTGACGATCATGTCTCGCCGCAATTTTGGCAGATGGTCGATGAACAGCTTGCCATTACAATGATCGGTCTCGTGCATGAACGCCCGGGCCGCATAGCCCGTCGCTTCGCGTTCAAACCACTCGCCGTTCTCGTCCTGGGCCCGCAGACGCGCCATTTGCGGGCGGACGACGACCGCCGGGACCTTGCCGATCGAGAGACAGCCCTCATGGCTCGATTGCTCACCGTCGGTCGCGACGATCTCTGGGTTGGCCGCTACCAGCTTTGTGCCTTCGCAATCCATGACGAAAAGTCGAAGATTTAATCCGATCTGCGGAGCGGCTAGGCCGACTCCCTCGGCGTCGTACATCGTCTCAAACATGTCCGAACAGAGTCGGGCGAGGTCGTCGTCAAAGTCGGTCACCGGTTTGCCAATTAGGCCAAGCACCTGTGCCGGGTATTCGGTGATCTTCCGCAATGGCATACCTATCGTGGGATGACCCCCGAACGGGCGTCTCGGCGAAAATCCCGCTTGGCGTTAAACCCTTTTTCATCTCGTCCGGTGCATTCCCAGCAGACAATTCGCTCCTCGTTGGTCGGGGACAAAAACGTATTGTAATGCTCTACCTCCCGGTCGCACGTCGCGCATCTTACAATCGGTTTGTCCATCGCTTTGGGGTCGTTCGATTCGATCATTGAGGTTTCTTTTTCAGCAGGAAAACCTTTTCGAGATAAAATTCCTGTTCCTTTTCAATAGTGTAGTTTGCCTTGACAAAATTTTCCAACGGAAGACATGCGTCGGTCGTCATGCACTGCTCGTGTTCTACCAACCAGATGCTGTCGGCGGCAGGCGGTATCCGTGAGGTCACAAAATCGATCTGATGTTTCAGGCTGTTTTCGGTGCCGAAGGCGGCCTCCTGTTCGAATGCGAAAAACTTCTCTTTGGGAAGAATCTGATTGACGCCCTTGTAATGATAGGGCAACGCGATGGCATCAAACGTGGGAAAGACGACTATCGGCTGGCCGGGCGATTCATTTTGCTGAATAAATTCGCCGACGCGGGCCCAGTCGCCACGTTTTGTCATGTTGGGATAAAGCGTAACGATCGCGTATGAGAAAGCAAGCAACACGACGAATCCCGCAGCTGGAATAAAATAGCTAGAGCGGGCCTCGCTTGCATCTTGTCGCGACAGGTCGGAGATGATCGAGGCGGCGAATAATATGAGCGGCACAAACAGTACCGATGCGTGGCGGATCTGGATATATTCGAGGCCGATCAGAAAATACGCGGCAAAAAGAGTACCCCCGATAGTCGCCGCGGTCGCACCCGTTGCGACTGTGCGGCGACTTAATTTTTGTCTAAATATGACGCCGAGAATCACGAGTGCGACGAGCGCCAGCCGTACGATCCACGCCCGAATAACCTGGATCGCCGATCCGTCGCCATCGCGAAGGATGCCGGTAGGCAGCAGGAACGTCACGACGTGGTGCCATACAGTCCGAAGCCCCTCGGCCAGCGATGCAGGTTCGCGATAGCCACTCGTATTGGTCAGGAATTGCGATTTGATCGTAAAAAGCTGAGGCACAAAGGTGAGTCCCACGACCAGCATAACAAGGGTATAATCTCTCGCCGCCCGCCATTGTCGGGTCGCGACGAGGGCGGCAAACATACCGACGAGCAGGAATCCGAGATAATAGTTTGTGTAGAGAGCGACTATCGAGATGAGCAGGAAAATTATTTGGCTTCTACGCTGTGAACTCGTTTCCACGTCCGGCTCTTCAAAAAATCCCTTTTGAAAAAAGGTCATAAGCAATATCGAGAGCAGGATGACCGACGAATAAACCCTGATCTCAACGCTCGCCCAGACCAGAAAAGGATGAAAGGCAAAGAACGCGGTGGTTAGCAGGGCGGCACGCGGTTCGAATATCCGGCGAGCGAGCCGTGCAAAAAATGCGATCGACACGCAGCTGACGATCACCGCAAACAGACGCGCAAAAAAGATTGAATCGTTCAACGAGCGCCACACGCTCATTATCCAGAAATATAGCGGGGCCTGCTTCTCATCAGTGGCGGCGTGTTGAAAAGCATTAAGAAATCCGTGCTGGGTCGAGTAGAGCGTTGACGCCTCGTCGGTCCAGATATTCAGAAAATACGCGAGCGGCAGTACGATCGCCAGATGCAGCACGATCAGCCACATCACATTGAAGGCATTGGATTTTTCGGATCGGACAGGCATCAGCGGCGGTGCGTCAGGTCGAAGAGGTAAAATTGGTCGCACGCATCAGCGACCGGATAGGTTTGCAGCAACTCGTTTTCAAAGCCGGGCATTTCGCCCAGCGCGGATCTTTGTGCCACGAAATATTTTGCGCCTTTTGCCTCGACGGCGGCGATATTTTTGATTGACTGGTCTTCGATGCAAATATTCCAGCCTTTGCGTTCGAGCCAGTAAAACATGAAGGAGGCGTTGTATGCCAGAGCGTAATTGTTTTTATCGACGCAATGGCCGCCGGATGCAACGATGAGCCCCTCGGTTTTCAACGCCAGTTTTAGCTTTTGGGAGCATTCATACGCCGCATCGTCGACGCGATGGGCGAGGAATTCGGCCCGGACCTGCCGGGCCTCGACTGCCAACGCAGCAAGGATCGCGATAACGACAAAAAATAATATTGCGACATGGCCAAGATTCACGGCCAGGGTATTGAGGCTGTACGAATCCGCAAACGTCCGGGCATAGTCCCACAGCTTTTTTATGCCGAACCCGACGAGCAACGCGACCGGCGGGATGCTAAAAACATGGTAGTAATTTGCCCAGTCCTGCGACGTCGTTCGGGCGGCGATCAGGTACAGGGCAAAGATCGACGCGAGCCAGCCAAGAGAATGTCTCGCCGTTTCTTCACCACGGCCGCGCCACAGGGCAAACGCCCCGACGATGATGCCAGATCCCCCCCAGATATAGAAAAACTCGGATCGCAGGATGCCGACGGCAAATTCGGAGTTGGTAAAGAAATCCCAGCCGATCCAGTGATATTCGTTCGAAACGCCGAGCGAATTGCCGTAAACGGTCCAGAGATTTTTTGCGTGAATGTACCACAGGCCGGCCGGTGCCAGGCTAAAGATCCCGAATATCCAAACCTTCATTTGCCGGAAAACGCGCCAACCATATTTTTCGATCAGCAATATGGCGAAAAACAGCCCGATATGCGCCGACGGGGCCTTTGCGAGCAGCGTCAGGGCGGTGAACGATGTCGTCGCCACGAATGACAAATTGCTCTCCGTCCTGAGCCAATTGACAAAATAATACACGGCCGCGATATACGCGAAGATCATCAGCCCCTCGGGCTGTATCGAGGTCGCGGTCTCGACCATCAGTGGATTGAGGGCAAAGAAGGCGAACGCCACCGTCGCGGCGAAAGCATTCAGGTACTCGCGGGCGAGCTTAAAAAAGAAAAACATCGCACCGAGCGAAAACAAAAATGCCCACACACGTGCAAAATAATCGTGAACGCCAAATATCTTATAGCTAACCGCGATCAGCCAGGGGTAGAGCGGCAACTCCATCTCGGCGTATCCGGGACCATCGCCTCGCCAATCGATACGCGGATAGAAAGGGTTCATGCCCTCGACCGCAAAATTTCGGGCGATGGCGCCAACGTCGCATTCGCGCCATGAGGCCTGATTGATAGGACGAAAAACGTCGGCGAACCGCAACAGGGCGGCCGCGAGAAACAGAATGATGATTGCGACTTTTGATCTGCTCATCCGAGATGCCAAAACCTCGGTAGATAGATAACGATCCCGACCGTAACGATCCAGAGGATAAGGTTTAGAAGCGTCGGCCGGTCGTGAAGCAATATTTGCACCGGGTCGCCGCCGGCCTGGTGTTTGTAGATCAGGAACAGGTAGCGGAACACGCCGTAAACGACGAACGGGATTGTAATAAGCATCGCGCTTGAGCCGACTCGGGCGACGGTCTCGTCGGCACGTGTGTAAAGGGCATAAGTGACGACAGCCGCACCGGCACAGATATTCATTATCGAATTGAGAAATTCGATCGAGTAATCGCTGAGGCTGCGGCGGTGATTCTGAGCATTTTCTTCGAGCAGGACGATCTCGTGGCGGCGTTTTCCGAATCCGATCAGCAGTGCGACCATCGAGGTACACAGCACAAGCCACTCGGACGGAGCGACATTGATCAAAACCGCTCCGGAAACCGCACGAAGCACAAATCCACTTGCGATGAGGATCACGTCGAGAATGACGATGTCTTTTAGCCGCAGCGAATACGCGATACACGTCAACAGATAGACCGCGACGACAAAGGCGAACGAGCGGTTTAACGCAAAACTGCCGATCGCCGCTGTCAGGAACAGGCCGAACATGGCGATACGCGCGACCGTGACATTGAGCATTCCCGAGGCCATCGGACGATTTCGTTTGACGGGGTGTTCGCGGTCGGCATCGAGGTCGCAGAGATCGTTGAGCAGATAGATGCAGCTGCTGGCCGCGCAAAAAACGGCAAAGCCGAGCAAGGTTACCCACAGATTATTGATGTCGGTCAGCGATTTGGAAAAAATCACGCCGGAAAAAACGAGCAGATTTTTGGTCCATTCCTGCGGGCGCATTTCGACTATCAGGCCGCGTAGATTCTGGCCGACAGTAAATGTCGCAGGTTGCTCTATCTCTATCGTTTTCACAATAAAACCGCTGCTGTGTGTGACTCGGTCGCAACGCCGTTTTTGAATGAATCGGCATGTTCGCGCATCGTCACAACACTAAATGAATCGGTATAGACCCTTAAAAATTCGCTCACTAACGTTAATTTACGTGTAGCCGGCATGTTCATGCCAGGGAAAAACTTTAGCTCCGAGATGTCGTCGCCACTCAGGAAATCGAGCGGGTGGAGCAGCAGCGACGGCTGGACGCCGCTCGCCCGGCACGTTGCCAGGGCCGTCTTCCAGTACATCATCGCAATGCCCGCCGAGAACGTGGATAGATAGATCAGATAGCTGAGGTGGATCGGCGTCTTGACGACGGGAAACGTCGTGACCGGTATCTCGACCAGACCTTTGCCGGCGACTTCGATAAAATGTGGTTTCAGCGTCTGAAATCCGTCCGAAAGCTTGCCGAAGAGTTTCTTGCGTTTTTCCCGCTCTTCGTCGGTCATCTCGGGCGATTTGAAAAAGTAGTAGGCCCGGGCGAGCGGTGCAATATAGGTCGGCAGCGTCGAGCAATCGTATTCGTAACCCCGCTCGGCCAGCACCTCAAGCACAGTCCCGCTGAGACTGTATCCGGGGCCGCGAAATCCGACGGGCCGCTTGCCGGTCACTTCGACGAGCGCTTTCTCGGTCTTGTCAAATTCCTCGACGAGCTCGGTTTTGGAATACAGGTGCAGCCACGGTTCGTGACTAAAGCTGTGATTGCCGATCTCATGCCCGGCGGCCGCGATCGAGGCTATCGCATCGCGATTTTTTTCAAGCGCCGCGTCCTGGCCGACGATAAAAAAAGTGATCGTCAGATCGCGCTCTTTCAAAAACCGCAAAGTGCGCGGGACAACCACGTCAAGATAGGACGGAAAGGTTTCCCATCCCGCATCGCCGTGCGTCTTCATGTAAGACCATTGGTTGTCCAGGTCGAGCGAGAGGCTCGCGATTCTCTTCATATTGGCAATTTATTCAAACAGGATGGAAACGATAAATAGGATGGTTTATTTCTTATCCTGCCGATCCTGTGCATCCTGTTTGAAATTGTCCCGAAAAAAATTCTCCGCAAGTTGAACAGTTTCGTTCACATTCAGCGTGCCGTTGACGATGTGCGACGAATTAACGACATACACGCCGTCGACCGAGGTTTTTGCCGGCGGCAGATCGCGTGAGTAGTTCAGAACCGGTAGCGGAAACACCTGACGGACACGCGAGACCTTGAACGCCAGAACGTCCTTTCGCCGGAAATGCGGATACATCTTTTCGAGCCCTGCCAGGAAGCTGTTCCGGATCTCATCGTCCGATCTGGCAAACAGCTCGTCATCCGGCGCCACGTATTTTGGCAGATAGACGAGGGCGTTGCGATTAAATTCTTTTTTATCGACCAGGGCCGACATCTCGATGACGCCGGTGAACGGAGCTTCGTCGGTGATGTTGGTCACGTAATGTTTCGACAGCGAGCATTTCATCAGGACCGAGGCACAAACGATGCCCTGGTAGCGAATATTTTCGAGGTCCTGCTTTTCGAACTTCGTCAACTGCGGGATGATCTTGGCCGCGATATTTGAAGGGCAGGTAAGGATCACCTTGTCGAACGTTTCGCTAATCGCATTACGCGGAAACGGAACTACGCGATCGGCCCGTAGATCGGGCTCGGATATAAATGCTCCCGAAAAACCCTGCACGACGGCCGTCGCGGCCTGAAATTTGGCATACTTCGTCTTTTGCCGCATCACGCGGGGTTTGACGTCCTTATGCCGGCGGGCCGAGGCCATTGATACTGCGATCTTACCGTTTGCGAGGCGTTCGATGGTGTCGATACGCGAATTGAGCCTGATCTCAACGCCGTTTTCGAGCAGCACCTCGCCAAAGCGTTCGAGTACGCGAGCATAGCCGCCGCGGACGTAGCCGAACAACTCTTTTTTAAGCCCGGAATTACGAGCCGCGTACATTCGCTGGATCGTCGACCAGATAAATGCGGCGGACGTGTCCTTATAAGCCTCACCGAGCTTTGCCATCAGGAGCGGCTTCCAGATCTTTTCAAATGTCTTTTTGCCCGATAGCGTGGTCAGCCATTTTTCGACCGAGATCTTTTCAAGTTTCTTCCAGTTTTTGACCCGCGAAGCGTAAAAGATCGTCGCACCGAGACGCAGCTTGCTTATCAGCCCAAGCGGCGGGAATTTTAGAAATTCCATCGTGTCGGACATCGAAACCAATTCGCCGTCGGTATAAAAGCCGGTCTTGGTCTCGACCCAGTTGAAATCATCGCCGAGCCCCAGCTCCTCGACAATCTTTCGCGTGTACGAGTCCGATGTGAGCGTGACGTGATAGTGCCTGTCCCAAGTGACATCGCCGATCTCCCAAGCCGAAGCGAGGCCGCCGATCTCGCTTGCCGATTCGAACAGCGTGACATTCGCGCCCGATTGCGCAGCACGCAACGCGAGCGTCATGCCGAGAAAACCGGAACCGACGATGGCGATATTTTGGGTCATATGCAATTGCCACAAAAGGCACAAAATTCACAAATCGGAAGACTTAAACCGTCGCCAATTCAAATTCTTTTTTTGCGTCTTTTGTGCCTTTTGTGGCTAATTCTTCTTCGTTAACCACGCGATCCGCGATCTCGTAAGACAAGCCGCATTCGCACGCGTACGTGCCGCTGTCGCCATCTTTGAATTTATGAAACAGCAACCCGCATTTGCAGACTGCTCCGATAGATCGGGCAGGCGAGCCGAGCACGAGATGAAAATCCGGAACGCTCTTCGTAACGACCGAGCCCATTCCGACCATTGCCCAACGACCTATTTCCAAGTCGTTGCCGATGATGCATCCGGAGCCGATGGTCGAGCCCTCGCGGACGAGTGTTTTCAAAGTATGTTCGTCGGGCTCTGATGGCCGCAACGATTTAAGATCGGGGAATGTCGCACGGGGAAAACGGTCGTTTGTAAACGTCGTCGAGGCCGAGATCATCACGCCGTCCTCGATAGTAACCTCGGCGCAGATATAGACCATGGCGTTGATCTTGACGCGATTGCCGACACGCACGTCATAGGCAATATAGGTCTTTTCTCCAACAATACACTCGTCGCCGATGGAGGCTCCGTGGCGGATGTGGACGTTGTCCCAAACGCTTGTGCCTTCGCCAAGGGTGACATTATCTTCGATGATTGCTGTTGGATGAATTCTTGCCATAGGTTTATTCAAACAGGATGGACAGGATTTACAGGATTTTTAATAGGAAAGAAAGGTGGCTATCTTTGCTTTTTATCCTGCTTATCCTGTCCATCCTGTTCTAGTTGTCTCTAAATAGCTGCATTCGCCTTCTCCACCACCGGCTGCCAGAGGTTTTGGTGCATCGATTTGTATGCGGCCTCGATCACGCGGACGGATGCGATCGCGTCTGCAGGTTTGATAAAGAGTTCTTCTTTACCGCGCAGAGCGTTCGCAAAATTCTCGATCTTGCCTTTGAACGAAGCGACCTTGTCATAGCCTTTGCCAAAAACGGTCCAGTCTGCGTTCGAATTGACCTTGTATTTCGACTCGCGCCAGCCGATGTGGAGCGTACCGTTTGAGCCGTAGATGCTGATAAAGTACGGGAGTTCTTTGTTGATCCCCCACGTCAGATCGACGCTTGCGGTAACGTTGTTTTTTGTCCTGGCAAACATCTTAACGTTTTCATCGACCGACAGACCCTGTGTTCCGCCAGCGTCGACGACCAAAACCGAATCGATCGGGCCCATAAAGTAACGAATAATATCGACCGAATGCGTGCCGTTATCGATCAGCACACCGCCGCCGGAGAATTCGGCATTCGAATTCCAACGCTGCGACATATCGACCTTGGCGGTAAAGGCATTCTCAAACTGCAAAACATCGCCGAGCGTGCCCGACGCCAAAATTCCTTTTGCTTTGACAACGTCATCGCAATAGCGGAATTTCGACGCCATCGTAAACAACACGTTGTTTGCGGCAGCCGTATTAATCATTTTTTCTGCTTCGGCGACGCTCAGGCAGAGCGGTTTTTCGCAAAGCACCGGAACGCCGCGTTCCATAAAGAAGCAGGCAATCTCCGGATGCGTACTCGGCGGCGTCGCGACGATCAATGCGTCGATCTCGACATCGGCAAGCTGTTTGTAATCGCTGTAGGCTATTCCGCCGACGATCTCGGCAAGAGCGTTTGCCGCCTCGGGGCGAACGTCCGCGACGGCAACGAGTTCGCAGCAATTGCTCTCGTTAAAGGCCTGAGCATATGCCTGGGCGATACCGCCGGCTCCGACTAATCCAAACTTAAGTTTTTTCATATTGGTTTCGAACAGGATGGACAGGATGTCTTTATTTGGTTTTTATCCTGCTTATCCTGTCCATCCTGTTAATTTACTTTCTTAGCTTTGAGGCAGCTATCCTCACGTTTTCCGCGATGTATCGCACGTGCTCTTCGGTGTATTTTTCGTTCCAGGGGAGGACGAGCACGTCGTGCAAGGCCTTGGCCGTCAACGGGTAATTCGCCATTTCGTAATCGACGGCGCCGGTCCGGGCCAGGTTGAATGGGAACTGGCTGTCGCCAAGTGTTTTCTTTTCCTGAAAGACCATGCACATAAATGCAGGTTTCACGATATAGCGCGGGGCCGAGAAAATGTTCTTTTCTTTCAGCAGATTGGCCAAAGCAGGCGAGCCGCCTTCGATCTTGCTGTCGTCGACCGTCAGGCAATATTTCCAGTAAACGTGCGTCGCGTTGTCTTCGATCACAGGAGTTTCGATGCCGTCGATACCCTGGAGCAGTTCTTCAAACATCGCGGCGGTCGTTTGGCGGCTGCTGACGGTGGTTTCAAGCTTTTCGAGCTGTCCAAGAGCGACCGCTGCCTGAAGCTCGCTGACGCGATAGTTCAGGGCCATGAAATAGTGGTCGGCATTAGCGTCGCCATAGCCCCAGGCCTTGTTGATGTACAGGAACATGTGACGGGCGATCTTTTCATCGTTGGTGACGACCATGCCGCCTTCGCCGGTAGTCATGTGCTTGCCCTGCTGGAGGCTAAAGCAGCCGATGTCGCCGATCGTGCCGGCAAATTTATCACCGCACTTGGCAAGAAACGTCTGTGCCGAATCTTCGATGACCGGGAGGTTGAGCTTTTTCGCAAGCTCCATGATCGGCCCCATGACGCAGGGATTTCCGAAAAGATGCGTGACGATGATCGCTTTTGTTCGTTCGCTGATCTTCGCTTTGATGGTCTCAGCCGTTACATTCAATGTTTTCGGGTCGACTTCCGCAAAAACAGGAACGACACCGCGGTACATGAGCGGAGCAAGGGCCCCCATGTCGGTGATCGAGGTGGTGATGATCTCATCGCCCGGATTTGGGTTAACGGTCGCGACCGCAATATGGATCGCCGCCGAGCCCGATGTGCAGGCGTAAGCGTATTTAGCACCTAATTTTTCGGCGAACGCCTTTTCGAGCATTTTGCCGAATTTACCTTTTGTCGTCGTCAGCGTACCGCTCTCAAGCGCCTCGGTGACGTATGCAAGTTCTTCCTTACCGAACGTCCTTCCGGACGCATCCTGATCCGACGGCAGCACCATTAGCCGTTCGGGATTTGTAACTGGTGTCATATATATAGTTTTATACTTCGGTCGAATTCTCAGAAACTACTTTTAGCTTCTCTTTTGCTAAAGAAGTTTCAATCGGTGGAGATTTCCGAAACCAACGTAATTTTGTAAGGTGTGAAAGTAATTTAAGGTGGCCGAAGACCGTCTTGGCCGTTTTCATCTTCGAGATGCCAAAGAGGCGAACCTCAAGCACCGAGGGGAATTCGACGATCTTGCCGCCGCTGAGGTCGAGTTGCCCG
>JANYIL010000103.1 GCA_025362075.1 Chloracidobacterium sp. | reverse complement strand
ATCGCTTCGACGCTCGGGCGTGCTCAGGGCTGGCTGGCCGAGCACATGCTGATCGTCGGCGTTGAATCGCCTGACGGCCGTAAAGATTACGTCTGCGCGGCGTTCCCGTCGGCGTGCGGGAAGACGAATTTTGCGATGCTCATTCCGCCCAAGGCCTTTCAGGAAGAGGGTTGGAAAATCACCACGGTCGGCGACGACATAGCCTGGATCAAGCCCAATGCCGAGGGGAAATTACACGCGATCAACCCTGAAAATGGTTTTTTCGGCGTCGCCCCCGGCACCAACTACAAAACCAATCCGAACGCCATGGAGTCGATAAAGGAAAACACGATCTTTACGAACGTGGCACTGACCGACGACGGCGACGTCTGGTGGGAAGGCATGGACGGAGCCCCGCCGGCCCACGCCATCGACTGGCAAGGCAACGACTGGTCGCCGCTGAGCGAGGCCAAGGCCGCGCACCCGAATTCGCGATTTACCGCGCCGATCGAGCAATGCCCGGTTGCGGATCCGAATTTCGACGACCCCAAGGGTGTGCCCGTCTCGGCATTCATCTTTGGCGGTCGTCGCAACAGCGTCGTACCCCTTATTTTACAATCGTTTAACTGGGCATTCGGCGTTTATCAGGCCGCAACCATGGGCTCGGAGATGACGGCCGCCGCCTTCGGAAACATCGGCGAGGTCCGCCGCGACCCGTTCGCGATGCTGCCGTTTGCCGGCTATCACATGGGCGATTATTTCTCGCACTGGCTCGATTTCGGCCGCCAGATCCCCGAGCCGCCACGCATTTTCTCGGTCAATTGGTTCCTCAAGGACGCCGACGGCAACTTCGCATGGCCCGGCTACGGCGAAAATATGCGTGTCCTGAAATGGATCGTCGAACGTGCCCGCGGCAGGTCCGTGGGGTATGAAACGCCGCTTGGATGGATGCCGCGCTACCAGGACATGGACTGGCGGGGGCTCGATTTTACGCACGAGCAGTTTGAGGCCGTGATGCATATCGACCGCGACATGTGGCTCAAGGAGATCGCAATGCACGATGAACTATTCTTCAAATTATATGACCGCCTGCCAAAGGAAATGACATTTATGCGCGAATTGCTGGTGTCGAATCTGTGGCGTTCGCCCGAGCTAGGCCTCGCCGCACCACGGATCGAGCCGGAGACGGTCAAGGCCGTAAGCAAGGCTGAATAGATCGAATTTTTAGCTTGTGAAATAAAAAGGGGTTGAGTTATTCTCATCTCTTTTTTTCTTTCCGGGTCGGGCCAATGTCTTGCACTTCGACATTCAAAGTCCTATCATTTAGATCAGGATCAAAATTCATTTGAGCTTTTCAAAGTTTTTGTCTAGGAGGTAAGTTTTATGGTTACGAAAGGATTAGCAGTTAAATTGGTGGCCAAACCCGGTAAGGAGGCTGCGGTCGAGGCATTTTTGAACAGCGGACTCGAACTTGTAAACGAAGAGCCGCTTACGGTTACGTGGTACGCGGTAAAATTTAGCGAAAATACTTTTGGCATTTTCGACACGTTTGCGGGCGACGAGGGTCGCGATGCTCACCTTAGCGGAAAGGTGGCCGAAGCTTTGATGGCAAATGCGGCTGAACTATTGGCGGAACCGCCAAAAATCGAGAAGATTGATATTTTGGCGGCAAAGACAGCATCAAAAATATTATCGGATTCAGCCGGTGGTTAGCTGACCGGTTTGGCGAGGTTTCTTTAAGGCGATCCAACCGGGTTGCCTTTTTTCGTTTCCTGTTCGATGATGCGCTATACTAATCGAAAATCGAGGCAAAGAGGGGCTAATTGAATGAATGGATTTCTAGGCAGATACTCGACTTACATATACGCGATCCTTCGGATCGTGTTCGGTTTTATGTTTATGTTGTGGGGCAGTCAAAAACTGCTTGGCTGGCCCCCGTCGAAACAAGCCGGAGCGGCCGCCGGCATATATGTCGTTGCCGGCGTTATCGAGCTGATTGGCGGATTTTTGATAATGATCGGATTTTTCTCGGGTTTAGCCGCCTTTTTTGCGAGCGGTGAGATGGCGGTGGCGTATTTTTGGCAGCACCAGCCCGGCGGAGCTTTGCCTATAATAAATGGCGGTGAGATCGCCGTTCTCTATTGTTTCGCGTTTCTATACATCGCCTCGCGCGGTTCGGGTGTCTGGAGTGTTGATTCGATATTTCGAGGCAGCTCGTCCGGTAACGGCGGCTGATCACGGTTTTTTTAGGGAGGATCTGATATATGAAAAAAATGATTTTACTAGCTGCGGTGATCGTGTCGGTCACCGCATCAGCGTTTGGGCAAGGCACGCCCGCACCGTCACCAAAAACTGCGCCTACGCCAGCGCCTTACGATAAACTCAAAGTCGGCGATATGGCACCGGACTTTACGCTACCAGACCTGAAAGGGGCTAAGGTTAAACTCAGCGAATTCCGTGGTAAGAGCAATGTCGTACTCGCATTCTATGTCTTCGCCTTCACAGGTGGCTGAACGAAGGAAATGCAGAACTACCAGGCTGGTATTTCAAAATTCGACGAAGCAAATACAAAAGTTTTTGGGGTCAGTATGGACTCGCGGTTCTCAAACGCCGCGTTTGCCGAGAAAATTGGTGTTACGTCCTTTCAGCTCCTGAGCGACTGGACTCGTGATGTGACAAAGCAGTATGGGCTTTATGATGAGGCAAAGCAGTTTGGCCGACGCGCAACGTTCGTTGTCGATAAGGAAGGAAAGCTCCAGCAAATAGTTGTGGACGGTCTGGCTATCGACCCAACAAGCACATTGGACGCATGTAGCCTGATGGAGAAAAAACTCGTCGTCGCACCGCCCAAACCGTAAAAAGCTATGGCAACAAATTACGCCCCGTGCCCCAAGTGCGGGGCGGCAGATGCAAAACAGCTAAATTTCACATGGTGGGGCGGAGCTCTCGGCCCCAAAATACTCACTCACGTCAAATGTCAGGCCTGCGGTTATAAGTTTAATGGCAAGTCGGGCAAGGACAATACGGCAGGCATCGCGATATATTTCGTCGTGGTGGGCGTGATCGCGTTTGTATTGATGTTCGTGGCCTTCGCGTTTCTCTTTAGAAGGTAAGGCCAGGATCACCGTGAAGATTCGAGGTCGAGATCTTCGGCACCGAGGCCCCCGTCGGCGTCCCTCATCAATATCTCGATTCGCCGCTCGGCGTTTGTGAGACGCGTCCGGCAGTCACGCGACAGTTTTATCCCCTGCTCAAAAAGCTCGAGGCTTTGTTCAAGCGGCAGATCTCCACTTTCAAGTTTTCCGACGATTTGCTCAAGCTCCGCGAGCGATGTTTCGAATGACTTTTCCATAACAAACTAACCGGGAAAATTAGCAACCGATAAAACCCCATGGACGCGGATTGAATTTCCCTTATCTGCGTTTATCTGTGAAATCTGTGGCAAAATCTTCTCTTTTACCTTACCAACTCTTCGGCCTGACGCAGCAAATCGGCCAAGTTTCCGATACCGAATGTATCCGCCGCCCTCTGGCTGCCATTAACGGCCATCGCCATTATTTCCTGGCCGATCTTTCGTGCAATCGCGGTCGCGAGCTTGTCGTCCCTTAGGCCGACGATCTGCCACCGATTGCCATTTCGCTTCATTTTCATTTCGAGCGGATATTCCGGCAGCTTGCTCGTTACAATCGCCGTATCGCCTGTAACGACGATATTAAGATACCTGTCCGCTCCCACCACCATTGCAAAAAAAGGGACGTTGTCGAATCGTTTGGTACGGTCGCGGATAACCTTAGGCATCTCGGCCCGGGCCCGCCCTTTGACCGCTGGCAGCAGCGGCTCGGCCAGCTTTGCTACCCGTGCAAGGGTTTGAGGCGGCAGCCCGCGACCGTACAATTCGATGGCCTTCCCCGTAACCTGCGGCATAAAATCGTCAACTACCGAATCGATATCGACAAGCGAATCTATCTGTGCCTTATCATCGCGTTTGGCGGCATCGATCACGAGAGCCAGCGAATATTGCGGCGTATTGTAAAAGCCTCGCCAGTACAGATAACCACCCGCTATACCAATCACGATCAGTCCCGTTAATATTCCGGCGACAACAATGAAAGGCTTTCGGCCGCCCCGCTTCGGGCCAATGCTGTCCGCGAACATCAGCTCGTTTTGCGATTTTGCTTCCGGCGGGTTATCCAGATCAACACTAAATCTTGACATCGATATTCGTACTCGGCCGGGGATTATTTCGTCAATCCAAAACCGCTCGCTAATTTTGCTGGGGAATCGAATAGTCAAACTCGTATGAGTGTTTTGAGCCGTCGATTATTATCTTCATTTTCCCTGAAATACCGGTCAGTTCCCCGCTTCCCGAATCGGGAACGACCGATACGTTCAGGTCAAACTTGCCGCCCTGCATCGTACCGATATGCTGCAAAACAAAACTGCCTTTCCTACCATTCAGTGTCCCGGTAAAGCGTTCCATCGCGACATAACCACCCGAACCCGGGACCGCCTTGGATTGGCTGCCGAGCATCTGCCCCTTGCTGATTCCCTCGAGATCGCCGCTAAACTGCTTGGTTAGCGACAACCTCCCGATCGACGGGTCCCCGACATCTTCTGCCTCTTTCTGCGGAGTCGTCTTTACCTCAAAAGTTCCCTTTGCCATTTTCATCACAACCTTTTTCTTTTGATCCATGGTTTTTACGGTTGGTTTTGTCTGCGAATTCACGACGACACCCAAGCAAAACATCAAGCCAATCAGCATGAAAAATCTCTTAACGACTAAAACTATTCTCATTGTTTTGTAGCTCATTACCCCGGCCGGGTCAGAACCCGGTCGCTATCGCTGCTGGTTCTGACATTTCAACTCTCAGCCGTCAAAACCGCCGCATCAAGTTTCCCATTTGCCAGACGTATTTTCAATTTATCGCCGGGTTTTACGTCGGCAGCATCCCGCAAAATGCGGCCGTTCTCCAGTTGTGTAACCGAAAAACCTCGATTCAGAACGTTGAGCGGCGATAAAGCGTGTAATTTAGCCATCTGCCGTTCGACGAGCTCGATTTTTGCGGTCACGAACTGCTTTTCCGCTGTTACCTGACGCTGAACCAGCGTTTCCAATGCCGTCTCGCCAGCCGCGACCTTCGCCGTCAAGGCCGTCGGTGTTAGCCGCGAAGCAACGCTCGTAAACCGATCCTTCGCCCGTTGTACCGAAGCGGTAAAACCAGTCTGCAGACTAGTCGTCGCCTCTCGCGTTTTCGACGCGGCGGTCAACATCTTGTATTCCAACATCGAGCCAAGGGTCGTCTCGACCGTCCGCAGATCAAAGAGAATGTCTTCCTCTCTGCCGGCGACGATCTCAGCCGCCGACGAAGGCGTCGCGGCACGCAGGTCAGCGACCAGATCGGAGATCGTCCAGTCGATCTCATGCCCGACCGCCGAAATAACAGGTATTTCGCTCGACCTGATCGCCCGGGCGAGCATCTCATCGTTAAACGCCCACAGGTCCTCCGCCGAACCTCCGCCGCGTCCCACGATCATCACATCAATTTTTTCTTGCGGTCCGAGCGTTTGGTTGTACTCATTCACGTCCGCCAAAGCCTTTCGGATGCTGTCCGCCGCGCCTTCGCCCTGGACAAGGGTTGGCACAAGCAAAATGCTTACGGAGCGTGCCCGCCTGGTCAAAACATTGTGGATATCATGGTAAGCCGCCCCGGTTTTCGACGTCACTACGGCAACTCTCCTCGGGAAAAACGGGATCGATCGTTTGAGATCAACTGAAAAAAGGCCTTCGCGGTCAAGTTTTGCCTTGATCTGTTCGTAGGCGGCTGCCAGCGCTCCCTCGCCCGACGGCTCAAGCGATTCGACCGATAGCTGAAAGTCGCCCCGCGCCTCGTACAACGTCAGTCGCCCACGAACCCTTACCGTAACGCCGTCCTGCGGCTTAAATCGGATGCGGTAATTCGTCCCCTTCCAGCAGACGCACTTGATCTGCGCCGTGCCGTCGTTGAGGTTAAAATACCAGTGTCCCGACGCCGCCTGGACAAAATTAACCACCTCACCCTCGACCCAAACAGATGCAAACTGCCGCTCCAGCACACCGCGCACCTCGGCATTCAGCTCCGAAACCGTCAACGGCCTCGCTTCAGTTTCGTCGAACAGTGATTGTAAAAGTGAGTCGTTCAAATCAGTTTAATTTGAACATAAATTGCCCCAATTGTCAGAACCGCCGGCGTGAGCGGGCGGATTGGACGTCTATTTGCTGGGTATTAAAATACCTGTCAATTAGTGACTTTCCTACCGCTCCGCAACTACAGAGTTAACCGTCACAAATGTATTTTCTTTTTTCGCCTTAATCTTCAGCCTGGGCGAGATGCCGCTGCCGGTGACCGCACTTACATCGGAGCGATACGTGATGTTATACGCCGAGCGGAGTTGGAGTACGATGTCCTCGTATGCTTGCTGGATCTGGGGTATTTCTTCGATCTGGTAATAGACGCCGCCCGAAACGCGGGCCAGCTTGTCGCCTTCGCCAGTCGCTTTGGCGGTGAGCGAGATGTATTTACGCCTGATAGGGTCGATGTCTGCATTTGCAGCAGCCTCCGCAATCAATAATGACGGCACATAGAGCGGATATATCAGGGCCCCGCTTTCCTGTATCGAGCCGATCAGCGAATCGAAGGCCAGAAACGATCGATTATCGTCACCGTCGGTAAGGATCACGACCGCCGTGCGGTCGCCTTTAAGCGGCCGCAGCGTGTCGCTGATCACGTACGCAAGCGCGTCGTAATAAGCGGTCGCACCGCCGGCGTCAAAAGTATCGAGGCTCTGCGAGAGTTTGCCTTTGTCGGTTGTGAATTTCGAGATCACCTTGACGTCGTCGTTAAAAATGACGATCGAAACGCGGTCGTTTTTGCCAACTGTGTTGACAAAATTGCGGGCCGCTTTGCGGATGAAAGTGACGTAGTTTTCGACGCTGCCCGAAACGTCGAGCAGCAGGGCGAGATTAAACGGGGCGGTCGATTGCTCGACCTTAAGTATCTCACGCGGGCTGCCGCCCTCGGTCACCTCAAAGTCTTTGGCCTCAAGCCCGGCGATTGAGCGATTTTTTAGATCGGATACGCGAACAAGTGCCGTCTTTACCGGAGCGAGTGGCGAATCCGAAACTGAGGTCTTCGGCGAAAACGCCGGTGCCATCTTGACCGGCGGCAGCGTTCGCACGCAATCGCCAAAATATTTGGGCGAAGCTCGCCGGATCGCTTCCATCAGCAAGCTGTCGCCGCTGCGAATGATCGCTTTCGCGGCCTCGGTCAACGGCCTTTCGCGAAGGTCCGACATCACCTCGTTCGGCGGTACATTCAGCAAAATGATCCCGCGAGCAGTCGTGAAATTGAGAGAAACGGTCTTTGGTTTTTGGTCTTTGGTCTTTGGTTTTTCGGACTCCGGAGTCGGACTTGGAGAAGCGGAGTCTGATGTCTCCTTTTCTCCTTTTCTCCTTTTCTCCCCTTCTCCCTTTCCCTCCTTCTCCCCTTCTTCAGTATGCTTTCCTCTGATCTCAAACCGCCCGGCGGCCTTTTCCTTGACCTTGGCGATGTCAAAATCAGCGACGTAGCGGGGCTTCGATTCGGTCCATAGGAAATGATAGGTCAGGTCGTCCGCCGGAACGTCCGTCGTGATCGTGCCAGTATCTGTAAGGGCCTCGACCGACGCAAAATTGCCGCTGATATCGACCGCTCCAGCCGCCGTCTCGACCTTTAGATTGAGACGCTCGGACACGACGAGGACGAGGTCGATGCGTTTTCGTTTATCTACCGGCTGGACCGAGATTACGGTAGTAGCCGTTCCATCGGACAACTTGATCTCGCCCCCGGACACGCCGGTCGACGATGAAGCCGTAACCTTCGCCGCGACAGGTTTGTCACCGGCGGCAGGTTCGGCACGAACCGCGACGCGGCCGTATTTATTTACGATCTCGACGCCGCCGCCGGACGCAATTCTCAGTTCGCGCGTCAGTCCCTGTGCTTCGGCGGACACCCAAAGCACGAGAACCAAACTAATTATTTCCAGGGATTTAATACACGCAAGCCGCATCACTCAGGGTTTGCTCGGGATCCGGCCTGACTGGATTAGACGTTGTCTGACGCGTTCCTGCCACTTCTTTCGCGGGCCTTCGTCGTCCTCGAATCGTTCGAGAAGATCGTTCATCGATTCACCGCCGGCGAGCCGGGTTTTTAAATAGAGCAACGCTACTATGATACCAGAAAATGAAAAGACGAGGATTTGCATCGGCAACCAGAAAATCTGAATTAGCGATTCGAGCACGGTGTACTTAACCTTAGTCTGCATGTCCATTTCTTTGGGTGGACCAGATCCTGGATCGCGGCGTCCGAATCCCCAGTTAACCAGCGGTTTCTTGTCTTCCGGCGAACCCGTGGGCGAGGCATCAACCGCTGCGTTCTCGACTGTCGCACCGGGTTGATTCATGGCCGTTTCGGTCGCTGGTTTGGGCTTTGGATCGAACGCTTTTGCGGAAACATTGACGACATATGAGATGCTTCCCGCGATGATCGCGGGTATCACTAGCATTATGCAGATAGCTCCGAAGGCGGTCCAGAAGGAGCGATTTACCAACTCACGCGAACGCCTCAGAGTCTCACGCACACCGGTATTTTCGAGCATCACGACCGGCGGCACCAATATCCATGAAATATACGCCCACAAAAATCCGGCAAAGCCAAACAAAATGGCTCCGACGGCTCCGGTTATGGGTATTGCTTCGATTGATCCGCTGATTAGAGACACGATCAGGCCGATCACCGCAAAAACAATAAAGCCAGCTATCCCGAACCCAGCCGCAACCACAAAGGGCAGTATCGCCGTCAAAAATCCGGTTCCCGCCATCCGCTTCCATTTCCGGCGGGCCTCTACCAATGCTGGCCGGAGACGCACGGGACGCAACGGCACCGCCAGGTACTGGGCGACGATCCACGAGATCGCGCCGACGATCAGGTTTGTGCAAAATGCGCTCGCGACCGACAGCAGAAAACCCGCAACTCCGATCAATACGCCACCTAAAGTTTCCGAAATAAGGCCGCTGACGCGGAGGAACGAGAGCGTCAATAGGATCAGCGTCAGCAGGCTCATCGGCAGCGAGAAAAAAGCTGAGAGCATAACGAATTTCGGCAAATGCTCGCTATAGATCACAAGTGAGCGGCGGAGAAGACCAAATATCCCTTCGGACCGGGCACGTAATTCACTCGCAAAAGCCTCGGCTGTCTGTGGACGTTTATTGGGATCCTTATGCAGCGCTGCATGGATGCCTCGCTTTAGCTTGCGCCGCGCCCGTTTGACCTTGAGCGGGACAGGATCGAGCGTCTTGTGGGCCTCCATGACATCCTTAAAATCACCCTCGAACGGGGTGTGGCCCGCCAGCATTTGATAGGCGATAACGCCGAGGCTGTAAATATCAGAACGCGGATCGAGATGCTCGCCGCGACATTGCTCCGTCGACATATAGAGCGGTGTGCCTAAAACGGCACCGACGCGCGTCAATTCAGCCGAATTTTTCGAATCGGAGAGCGACCGTCCGACTGTGTGGTGGTCGGATTCCGGACTATCTGATTCACGCGCACCCGAGTCGATCCTGGTCCCGATCGTTTCCTGATAGTCGCCCGAAAATTCTCCGTCGTTCAATATCGCCGTCTTGCTTTCGCTGGCTATTGGCTCGAGTTTGATCGTGCCAGCCTCGGAAATAATGGTGCCGTGCCCCGGAATACCCGCAATAGTCGGAGCGTCGGCAACGTGGGTAGAGACGCCGCCGTCGACATTTGTGCCGTCGGAATGAATACCGGCCATTGTCGCCCTGCCGGACGCCATGGTCGGTGTCGAGCCGTGAAAAACAGGCCGGTTGCCGCCGCCGTCGATGGTGGACGCGTCGTGCTCCTCAAGTTTGGCGATGCCAAAATCGAGCACTTTGACGGTGTAGCCGCCGCGTTGATTGGGTTCGAGCCAGATGTTGTCGGGTTTGAGGTCGCGGTGGATAATTCCCTGCTCGTGAGCCTCCTGCACCGCGGAGCAGACCTGTTCTAAAATGTCGAGCGTCCAGCCGACCGGCAGATTTTTTTCTTCTTCGAGTATCTCGCCAAGTGTACAGCCGTCGAGATACTCCATCACAAGATACGCAACCTCACCGCTCCGTGTCGCCGCAAAACCAAAATCCGTCACATCGACGACATTGGGGTGCCGCAAACGCCCCGCCGCACGTGCCTCACGGCGAAAACGCTCGACAAATTCCGCCCGCTGCATAAATTGCGGCGCGATGATCTTGACCGCGACGGGACGTTCGGTACCGAGATGCGTCGCAAGATACACCGTACCCATGCCGCCGCGTCCCAGCTCCCGCGTCATCTGGTATTTTCCGTCCAGCGTCTCGCCAACAAAATCTAGGTCTTTCATCTATCTATAACTGCAAACTCTAACCGTTTTCGCGGAAACAATGCAAGTATTTACGATAACCTACACGCTAATGTTTGTAGAATGGATGTAAAATTTTGAAAACGTCTCGCGCATATAAACAAAAAGGCGGCCCGCGAAGGCCGCCTTTTTTGGGTTAGGTTATGGACGTGGAGGTTAGTCCAATCCGGTAAAGTCGACATCGGTGAGGGTGTCGGTTAGTTCGATTGATCGGCTGGCGAAGCGGTACTGCCGTGAGGCAACGCCGACCGTGTAGTTTGCACCCGTGTCGAGGCCGTCGAACGTGTAGTAGCCGAACGCGCTAGTCGTTGCCGTTTGGGTAGAGCCATTGCGGTCGACTATCGTCACCGTTGCACCACGCAACCCGCGGCCGTCGGAGGTTGTGACGCGGCCCGAAAGGCTCGCCGCAGCGGTTGACGGGATGGTGAT
>JANYIL010000099.1 GCA_025362075.1 Chloracidobacterium sp. | reverse complement strand
GCCCGTGCCGCGATCAAAGAGATGCATCGCCAAATGGGCGACGAACTCGTTTTTGACGACGACGGATTGCTAAAACGCGGGCTGATGATCCGCCTGCTCGTGCTGCCAAATGACATCGCCGACATCGCCGCTAATTTGCAGTGGATCCGCGACGAGCTGTCACCCAGAACGGCCATCTCGCTAATGGCCCAATATTACGCCACCAACAAAGCCGCGACCGACGACCGATACATCCTACTCTCCCGCCGCATCTCCGAGGGCGAGTGGTTCGAGGCGGTTTCGCTGCTGGATGAACTCGGCATTGAAGAGGGCTTTATGCAGGAATACGAATCGGCGTCGCACTATTACCGGCCGGATTTCACTGACGCGGAAAAGCCGTTTAAGGATATCAGGGATTTTCAGACTCAGTGATAACAAGAATTGTTATCTATAGCTAATATTGTTATATTGATTTGAGACGAAAACGGTTATGAATGTTTCTCTTACATCTGAATTGGAAAATATTATCGACGAAAAAGTCAAAAGCGGCTTATACGGCTCGGCGAGCGAGGTGGTCCGAGAGGGCATAAGGCTTCTACAGCAACGTGATGAATTGCGCGAGTTGAAATTAGATGCCTTGCGGAAGGAAATTCAAAAAGGTGTCGATGATCTCGAAGCGGGACGTTTCAGAGATGGCGGCGAGGTAATGGTGGAAATAAAGAACCGCTTGCTTAAGTTGAAACCCCAAAATGCGTAAGTACATCGTTACTCGCGAGGCTGAAGAGGATATTAATGAAATTTCGGCCTATATAGCTTCGGACAACTTCACTGCGGCACTAGCTCTCAATGACCGCTTGATGAATCGATTCGCAATGCTGGCCGACAATTCAAACGCTGGACGCTCAAGGCCGGAACTCAAAGAAGGTATCCGCAGTTTTCCTGAGGGCAATTATTTGATCTTCTATCGGCAATGGGCAGGTATTATAGCGATCGTGCGTGTTATTCATGGTGCCAGGGACTTGGATGAGATGTTCGATTAAACAATAGTTTGGAGGTGGAATGAAAATAAACGACCCAGCGCCTGATTTCACGTTGAAAGACGGCAATGGCAACGACTGGACACTAAGCGACCATCGCGGTAAACCCGTCGTACTCATGTTTTACCCCGGCGACGACACGCCGGTATGCACCAAGGAAATGTGCTCGGTGCGCGACCATTGGTCGGAGTATCAGGCGACCGGCGCAGAAGTGGTCGGCGTCTCGACCAATTCAGTTGAGTCGCACGGCAAGTTTGCCGGTAAATACGATCTGCCGCTCAGCTTGCTCTCGGACAGTGAGGGCAAGGTCAGAGATATGTACGGTGCGAATTCGCTTTTACCGGGCCGCACAGCCCGGGCTGAGTTCGTAATCGACCCGAACGGCAGGATCGCGTATCAAAAGGTACGTCCGATCGGGCTATTCCGTCCGGCGGACAGCGATATTTTAGAGGCTATTCGAAAAGCGCAATAAATTTCCACCACAGAGAACACAGAGGACACAGAGCAGGAATGTCGGCGAGAACTTAATAACTTAAAAGCGAGCTTTGCTCCCTCTGTGCTCTCTGTGTTCTCTGTGGTAAAATCGACCTATGGCTTTATTTGGCGACAAATTCAAATGTGCCCGTTGCGGGCAGAAAAACGAACCGCTCGGTTATGCACCCATACCGACCGAACTGGGTCAACAGATTGGCGCCGAGATGTGTCAGGATTGCTGGAAGGAATGGCAGGAAAAGCAAAAGCAGCTAATCAACCACTTCGGCCTTGACGTCTCAAACCCTGATTCTCATCAGTTTCTTTTCGACAATATGAAGATCTTCTTTTACAACGAAGGCGTCGAGTTGACCCAAATCGACACCTCGCAGGAAGGTAAAGTTAACTGGTAGAGTCAGAACCGCCTGCGTAAGTGGGCGGAATGCTGTTGAACGTAATTAACCGCAGATAAACGCAAAATGAAGCAGATAAGAATTGCTCTTTATCTGCGTCATCCGAGTTTATCTGCGGCTAATTTCTTTCATGTCCATTCCGCCCGCTTACGCGGGTGTTTCTGACATTATTTCTTCTCAAACTTCAACGCAACCGAATTCATACAGTAACGCAGTCCGGTCGGCTTTGGGCCGTCCTCGAAAACGTGTCCGAGATGCGAATGACAGCGGGCGCACAAAACCTCGGTGCGGCTGAATCCAAATGTTGAGTCCGTTTTTTCGATAACATTCTTTTTGTTGATCGCCTGAAAAAAGCTGGGCCAACCCGTACCGGACTCAAATTTCGTCTTCGAGCTAAAGAGTTTCATGTGACAAGCGGCGCAGTAGTAATCTCCGTCTTGGTGATTGTCGGCATACTCGCCCGTAAATGGCCGCTCGGTACCCTCCTCGCGAAGTACATTGTAAGCCGCCGGCGTCAATTGCTTTCTCCATTCTTCGTCAGTTTTAACAATCGTTTTGCCGTCAAAAACGTCATCGGACGACGCGGATGCCGTATCGCCTTCGGCCAAAAGCGTGCGGATCACTTTTTCCTGCGTATCATATGCGCCTTCGCCGACGTGGCGATAGCGGATGCGGCCCTGTTTGTCGAGAATTACGACCGTCGGCCATGCGTTAACGCCAAACGATTCCCACGTTTTGCTGTCGTAATCAGTCACGACCGGGTACTTGATCTCGCGTGCCTTTACCGCATTATTCAGATATTCGAATACGCGTTCATTTTCCAATTCCGGCGTTTCGACGCCGACGATGGTTAATCCCTTGTCGCGATATTCTGCGTCAAGGTTTTTTACGGTCGGCAGCGTGTTGATGCAGTTAGAGCAGCCAAAGGTCCAGAAATCGACGAACACCACCCGCCCGCGCAATGACGCAAGCGTCAGCGGGTCTGAATTTATCCACTTCCCCTCGGCCAATTCCGGCGCGACTTTCGCATTTTTTGGCGCGATCAATACGTCTTCCGCGTTTGGCATGGCCGCATCATTCGAAGCCATGATGTCCGATGAGATGTCTGGTTGCTCGGCAACCGAAGCCGGACCCGCGTTTGACTTGGCGGAGCGTTTCCAAACGGCAGCGACCGAAAGAACCGTTGCAAAAAGTATGACGGCGATTATGACTAGCGTTTTGTTGCTCATTTATAAACTCCCGTAAGACGAATTTTACGCCTCTCAACAGTCAATATGCATATTCTAACCTCAAATATTCCTAATCGGTATTAAATATTAAGATCCAAAAAGGGAATAAAATCGAATACAAGGTACATACTTATAGTGTCCGGACGTTGGTAACGGCGAATAAATGTTTGGAATGGCCACAGAACGTGAGAAAGAATGGGCGGCATTCGAGGCTGAGGCTTTGCCGTTGATGCCGGATGTTTTCCGGGTCGCCAAATGGCTCGCTCGCGATACCGAGACAGCCGAAGACCTGACGCAGGAGACATTTATCCAGGCGCTCAAGAGCTTTCACCGTTATTCGCCGGACACGAATTGTCGGGCGTGGCTGATTACGATCCTCTACCGCGTCAACGGCAAACGCCGGATGAAGCTCGGTCAGCTAAAACTCGTCGAGGACACTGAGGAGCAGATTGCGGAAACCGTCGCCTTTGAACCGTCGATACCGCAACACCTGACCGACGAAGAGATATTGGCCGCCATCGAGCGCGTCCCGAAAAAATTTAGCGAGGTCGTGATGCTGACGGATGTCGAGGAATTTTCTTATAAAGAGGCTGCCGATCTTTTAGACATACCGATCGGGACCGTGATGTCGCGACTGCATCGCGGACGCCGTCTGTTGAGACAGGAATTGACCGAACACGCACGAAAATTCGGCATTGCGTCGAATAGTTGAGGGCACGAATTATGGATTGCCAGGAATTTAAAAGGTTGATCGATTCGTATTTGGGTGACGAGCTGCTCGTCGAGACTAACCACGATGTGCTCCGGCACCTCGAAAATTGTCGTGATTGCCGCGAGCAGCTTGCGGCTGTCCGGAATTTACGCACACGGCTTCGCGATGTCGTTAGGACAACGCCGGCGATGCAGTTAAGCGGTGCATTTGCCGGTGTATTAACGTCCGATCTGCGAAAGATAGCGTTGAAACCTGGCGTTTGGCAGCAATTCACGTCTGGCTCGGGTTTTGCCGGAATGCGTGTTGCCGCCGTGGGTTTTGCGTGTCTGATGGTTGTCGTTATTGGTGGATTTTTCCTGTTGCGGTCGCCGAGAGACCGGGCAGCGAAGAACATAAACGCTAATATTAGTGAACGCGAAACGCTTCTCGAAGCTAATAAGACCAGATTGGCCGATGCCGTAAAAGTCGCGTGGAAAGACCTCTCCACCCAGGCCGTCGGCGATCATAAGAATTGCGCGGTCAAGTTTAACCTTGAGGAAAACCCCATCTCGCTCGACGAGGCCGCCAAAAAGTTTGGGCCGTTTAATAAAGACATCGACAAAGCTGTCTTCAAAGCGGCAAAAACCGCGTTCAACGACAAACCTGCATCGCGGATCGAGCTGCTCGAGGCCCATTTTTGCATCTATGCCGGGCGGCCGTTTACCCATATTGTGCTACGTCGGCAGGGAAAAATCATTTCTGTTCTCGTGACCGACACGGACCTTCCTGCGGAATCGGATGCGCCTGTTACCGGACACGGCGACGGACAATTGAACGCCGCCGGCTTTAGCATCGGCCACCACGCTTTCTTTGTTGTCTCCGAGATGGACGCCGCCGCCAACGCCCAGGTCGCTCGGGCCATTTATCCGGCGATGCATAGACATATCGACGAGGCGGGAGCATAATCTTGGTGTAAATTTCGACAGGTGAGAGCAATGGAAAAACAACTCGAAAAAAAGCACCCGCTCGCCATCAGGTGGCTGCACTGGGTCAATTTTCCACTACTGCTGATGATGGTCTGGAGCGGCATCCTGATCTATTGGGCCAATCAGGTCTATGCCATTCGCATTTTCGGCAGCGAGCTTTTCAAGTTTTTCCCGCCGTGGTTTTACGACTATTTGAACATTCCGTTTCGCCTCGCCGAAGGGTTGCAGCTGCACTTCTTTTTCATGTGGTTCTTTGCCGGAAACGGCTTGATCTATATCATTTACACGATAGTGTCAGGCGAATGGCGAGCGCTGGTGCCGATACCGGCGTCGTTCAAGCGTGCTCCGCTCGTCGCTCTGCACGACGCACACATCGTCAAAAAACTGCCGCCCCAAGGGAAATATAACGACGCACAGCGGATCGCTTACACGAGCATAATATTGATGGGAGCGGGCTCGGTTATTACGGGCTTTGCGATCTACAAACCGACCCAGCTCTCATGGCTTACCGCTTTGCTCGGCGGATACGAATGGGCACGGTGGGAGCATTTTTACCTGATGGTCGGTTACGTGCTGTTTTTTGTGGTGCATATATTTCAGGTCGCGATGGCCGGCTGGGCCAATTTCCGCTCGATGATCACCGGTTACGACATTGTAGATGCGATCGAGCCAAAACCCGAGCCGCCCGTCGCAGCCGAGGAGGTGCCGGCATGAGCGATAACAAAGAGATACTCCTCGAAAAAGTACGCGAATTTGAGAAACGAACGGGCCACACGGTCGATTCGTTTCCCGAAGACCCGAATAATACGGCGTCTGTCCTGAAAGAACCCCGATACCTGAGCGAACCGCTCTCCCCGGAAGAGGCCAGACGGCAGATGTTTGCCCGTTCTCGCCGTGGCTTTCTGGTCGGTGGTGTCGCGGCCCTGGCGGGTATTTTCGGCTGGCGGTGGATGAGCGATGAGACAAAGACCGCTCTCTATAAACGAGCTTTCGCATTAAACGAGCGTGTCAGCCAGATATTTTACAGCCCGAAACGGCTCGCCGCCGAGTTTCCCGAGACCCGCGTCACGATACCGGCGCGTTTTAACGGTGCCGAGGGGCTTGATGAAGTAGTGGATGTTGCAGCCTGGCGGTTGCGAGTCGGCGGACTTGCGGGCATGACGGAGGACCTCGTCCTAACGCTCGACGACATCAGGAAACTGCCGCGAACCGAGATGATCACCGAATTTAAATGCATCGAGGGCTGGAGCACCATCGTCCATTGGGCAGGTGTGCGGTTTTCGGATTTTGCAATGCATTACTCCGGCAAGGTACGGCAGGATGATCTGCCGGCGTATGTGTCGCTGATGACTCCTGATGAGAAATACTTCGTCGGCTGGGACATACAGAGCATCCTGCATCCGCAGACACTGCTTGCCTATGAAATGAACGGCGCGCCACTCACCAACGAACACGGTGCCCCGCTGCGGCTCGCCAGCCCAACAAAATATGGCATCAAGCAGATAAAACGCATCGGCCGCATCGAGTTTACGAACGAGCGTCCGGCGGATTTTTGGGCACAGCCCGAATACGGTTACGACTGGTACGCCGGGCATTAAGAGAAGATCGGAACCACTAAAATAAACCAAAAGGCACTAAAAAGATGCTCCCATTTTAGAGTTATTTCGTGTATTTTAGTGGTTACTTCTTAATTTGATGCTATTTGACCGGCTTGATTTAATTAACGATGAGTTTGAGGCGGAGACGGTGACGCCTGGGCAGATGGATATGCTGCTGGCCGATGGTTGGCGGCATTTCGGAACACATTTTTTTCGGTACAATCTGGCTGTTTACCGCGAAGAGATACGCCGCGTGATGCCGCTGCGGATACGGCCCGCCGATTTTACGCTCTCTAAAAGCCAGCGCCGCGTTCTGCGAAAGAACGAAGACCTCCGCGTCGATATCCGCCCAATCGAGATCACGCGCGAGTCCGAAACCTTATTCCACCGTCACAAACAGCGGTTCGACCACGCTATTCCGGAGTCGATCTACGATTTTCTCTCCTACGACCCCTCAACCGTGCCGAACGAAGGACGCGAGCTTGCCGTTTATTGCGGTGACAAGCTCGTTGCCGTCAGCTATTTTGACATAGGCGGGATTAGCGTCTCGGGCATTTATGCGGTCTTCGACCCGGATGAATCCTTTCGCGGTCTCGGCATCTTCACGATTCTCAAGGAGATCGAATACGCATTGGAAACCGGCCGCACACTCTACTATCAGGGCTACGCTTACGAGGGTGAATCCTTTTACGACTACAAAAAACGATTTTCGGCGCTCGAGCGGTTCGATTGGGACGGAAATTGGAAGGCCGAACCGCCTGCGTAAGCGGGCGGAGCGATCCGCGATTCCATACAACTCGCATACTATCGATATACTTGCCGCCCACTTACGCAGACGGTTCTGACCTGTCCGCGCAAAAAATACGTTTCTAGTTCGTTCTTAGGGAACAAACACGTGTTACGCGCGTCTAATAGATCAGGAGGCCCAAATGAGAAAATTCACCAATCCGCTACACAACATCCACGTTGCATCCCCTTGTTCCGCCGACTGGAACGAGATGTTTGGCGACGACCGCAAACGACATTGTGGTAGTTGTAAGCTGAAGGTCTACAATCTTTCCGGTATGACCCGCCGCGAGGGCGAAGATCTACTTGTAAACTCAGAGGGCCGCTTATGCGTCAGATTTTTCCGCCGCGCCGACGGAACGATTTTGACCAAAGATTGCTCGGTCGGATGGCAAGCAGTAAAGCAGCGAGTTTCGCGGGTTGCGACGGCGGCGGTTTCGATGATGGCGGGTTTATTTGGCGGAATATTTGCGTTCAATCTCATCAAACCTCAGCCCCGCGTAGCAAATGTCGGTGTGATGTCGTTTCCGACAAGGGCGGTCATGGGTGATGTCGAGCAAATGCCGCCGATCCAAGGCGGCATCAGACCGGGGACGGACAACATCGGGATGGATATTGATCCTGGAATCTATGTAAACGGGCGCGTGACACTGGGTCAGCGAATGGTGAGGGTTGAAAAGCCGAGACACAAATAAGTCAGAACCGCCTGTGTTAGCGGGCGGTAGGGAATTCAAGAAAGATTTCGCCGCAACAAACGCGGATGACGCAGATCAGAACAATTCTTCCTGATTTATCAGCGTCATCTGCGTTAATCTGCGGCAAAAACTCCCAGGATCGCCCCCCTCGCTTACGCAGGGGGTTCTGACAGCGTCCTAGCCCACTCAATATACTTCTTCGAATCAAACTTCTTACCCGTGCTATGACTCGCCATATAGCGGATCAAACCAAAAACCGGCCGCTCAAACCAGGCCCGGTCGTGCTTGCCAAAGCACCACAGAATCCCCGCATACGAATTCGGATCGCGGCCGTCGAGGCAGTATTTATTATTGAGATGCACCAGCGTTTCAAATGCCACTTCGTAGCTCGGCGACCACGCGATCACATTTTTGCCCCACAGCATCCGCACATAATTGTGCATCTCGCCGGTTGCGACCATCTCGCTCTGGGCGGCATTCCACAGTTCGTCGTGCGTCTCACCGGCCTCTAATTGCTCAAGAGAATAAACAAACGGGCGTTCGTCATCAGCGTGCTCGCGCATCGTTTTCTGCACCCATGCGGGCAGAGCGGCAAGCGAATCGTAATTCGGATTGTGCCGCGTCATATTAAACGACAGCTCGCGGCGGACGATCAGTTCTTCGAGATACGCATTAATCGATTCCTGCGGGGCGTCCGATTCGAGGACAGCGAGAGCGATCTCAAGCGGCGACAAAAATCCGAAATGAAGATACGACGACAGCCGCGAAGAGCCGTCGCGGTCGGGCTTGCTCCGACCTTTGTCATAGTCGGGCAATATCTCCTCGACGAAGCGTTTCAGACGCCGGCGTCCCTCGATCGTTCCTCCGTGGTAAATCGGCGATGGTTCGACGCTGTGGTCGATGTCACACGCCGCGACCAGTGACGCGATCTTGTCGCCAGTGACGAGCGTCTCAGGGCAATCGATCTCGATGCCGACGCTCGAAACTTCGACCGTCTCATTTGGCAGCGGTTTTAGATACCGGTCGAGCAGCTTATCGATCTTTGGTCGGATGGTATAGGCGGCGTATTCCTCTTTATCGAACCTGGACATCGGAATGATGCCATTTGAATCGACCGCAAAGACGGGAATACTGGAGCGCTCCGCGATGCGCCGGTTGTGTTCGGGAATGATAAAGCATGGATAGTCGTCGGTGACGATCAATGCAGCGTCTTTGCCGAGGCTAGCGATGGTGTTTTTCGCTGAATCGGTATCTCTTTGCAAATAAAAGACATAGCGAATCCCCAAAGCCTCAAACGCTGCCCTTTTTTCCTCGACTCCCTCTAAAATAAACGTATGGATCCGGTCGCTTGCCCACGGGTAGTAATATTTTAGCCCCTCGTAAACGACGAGCGGCAGCTTTAGCTCATTCGCCCGGCGGATCGCGTAGATCAATGCGTGGTTGTCGTCCAACCGCTTATACATCTGCATCCGATACAACACGTACCGGGCGTTTCCGTTGACGGGGTTGTCGTTGAGAGAAATGACCCTTTCGTTGATCCGCATTATCTGTAGTATAAAGGAATTTTTGTGCTTCGGCGGCTTGCCGGGCGCCCAATCGAGATAATTGCCGGTCTCAGGGATTCGACTAAGCCCACTATTTACAGTGATTACGCGCGCAACCCGACAAAAGCGTCGGGATCAGTCCTGGGGGGTTTGCTCT
>JANYIL010000088.1 GCA_025362075.1 Chloracidobacterium sp. | reverse complement strand
GTCGCTTTGGGTTCCGTCGGCCTTGTCGTTTGAGCTGGCGTGCTCTTCGTGACCGGCGGTGGCGTCGCTCGAGGAGTTGGCTTAGAATTGCCGTCCGGCGAATTGGCGTCATTGCCCGGCACCGTCGAATTAGTATTACCGTCGCTGTTGGTGTTGGTATTAGCCAGCACAGGAGCTGTAGCCTGAGGTGAAGCCGAGGGCTGAACGCTTGGGGCAGGTGTCGGAGTCGATTTAACCTGCGATGGCAAATAATAACGAGTATAAGCAAACCAACCTCCGCCACCCGCAGCCGCGCAGAGCACCAGCAGGCCGACGAGTCCGCCGACGATCACGCCTGCTTTTGATTTTTTCTTTGGCGGTTCGCTTACGAATGGCTTTGCCGCCGGAATGGCCTGCGGCGGGCCCGGGGCCGGGGCCGCGTTCGCTCCGGCGGCTGCGGCAGCCGCAATTTCGGGCGTCCTTATCTGCGTCGCGATTTCCGCATGTTCGTCCTCCGGCCGGGCCTCGACAACCGGAACATCCGCTGGGGGTTGAACTGCGGGCTCGGGACGTTTTTCTTCCTGAACGGGCACCGGCATTGCCACAGGTGGCTCATTTACAACGCTGGTCTCGACAACCGGGCTCGCCTCTGCGGCCGCTTCAGCGGGTTTCGTCGAGAATCCGCCGGTCGGGACCATCGTGGCCATCTCGGACGGCGCGACAGCGGCAGCCGTATCGAGGGGCGGTGTTGTTGAATGCAGATCGGCGCCGGCATGATTACCAATCTGGAAGACTGCGGTGTCGGCCGACATGGCGGTTTGGATCTCGGCATACGCAGCCCGAAGCGCTTTCTGCATTTCGCCCGCCGTCGCGTACCTTTTTTCCTGGCTGACCTCGAGTCCTTTAAGAATTACGTCGGAAACCGCCTTTGAAACCACCGGATTGACGTCGGCCGGAGGCTTGATAGGGTCACGCTGGCTGCCGAGCATTGTGTCCGCCCTCGAAAGCGCGTCCGGCGGCACCTGATTGGTCACCAGTTGGTATAGGGTAGCCGACAGCGAATAAATATCGCTGCGGGCATTGGTACCAGTACCGCGGATCTGCTCCATCGGAGCAAAATGCGGCGTGTACCCGACGATGCTTCCGGATCGGCCGGCTTCGGAAACTGTCAGCGTGGCGGTATCCTTCGAAAGGCCAAAATCGAGCAAAACGATGTGATTTTCATCCGTCAACTTCAAATTCTGCGGCTTGATGTCGCGGTGAATAATCGGCGGCTCGTGCGAATGAAGATACGAAAGAGCGTCCAACAATTGATCCGCCCAAAACATTACCCAGCTCAGAGGAAAGGCCTTTTCTGAGTTTTCCAACCGGCCCGACAAGTCATCGCCGGAGATGTGCTCCATTACGAGAAACTGGTCGCCGCTGTCGGTAAAATGATCGCTGACCTTGGGCAGCACCGGATGCCGCAGACGGGCCAATATCTTCGCCTCGCGTTCAAATGCCGCGGCAAGATTTGCGTCTTCGGCAAAGCTGGTCCGTTTTAGAGCGACCGCGCTGCCGAGCCGCTGATCGACGGCGAGGTAGACCTCGCCCATGCCGCCCTTGCCGATTAACTGAACCACCAGATAGCGGCCCTGGACCATTGTGTTAGGTGTAAGTAATTTCATTAACGTCTATCGATCGAAAAATCCAAATTATCAGCTTATATGCAGCTTGTCTGCCGGCAGCATCGCGGGCATGCCCTTGTGCTGAAAGCAGCGTGTGTTTCCCTTAACTCGTCTCGTGCATGGTGTTCCCTTTCTTGTTTCCGCGCCGCAATAATATTCCGGTTCGCCCGCTACGGTTTGTTTCACAGGTTGCTTTGATGCCGGTTCGGCGACGCGCGTTTGCGGCAAAGTAAGGGTGGCGGGCGGCATTGCGGCCTCGGCTTTTATCTGCGCCTGCGGCGATGGGCCCTCCTGCGGGTGCTGCTCAACCAATTTTGCCGGCTGCCGTAAAACTAGCGGGCCGTTAGTCGCCCCTCCGCTCCTCAAATAGCTGGTGAAACCCAGAACGCCTATGAATAACGCAGTAACCACGGCGATACGAGGCACCAGATCTTGCCCTTTGTACTCGGATTCACAGACCACGCAAAACCGTCTGCTAGTAAACAATCCCCAGTCGGCCCTGTCGATCTTTTCGCCACAATTCGCACAATATTTCGGTCTAAAGAGCATCCGCCTTCAATTTTCCACCGGCAGGTCTCGGCAAAAGCGGCATGCCAGACAGCCCGATAGGTATTAGCGCTTAGAGTTAGAAACGATTATAAACCATAATTCATTTTCTGTTAAGAGGTTATATACATGCAAGCGTACAACCACGCTTCGTCAATTTGCGTCAAATTGCTAACATTCCGTTATGAGTTTTCCAAGGGCACTTATTCTCCTCGCTCTCTTACTGGCCGGATCGATAGGAATCACCGCCCAGGACGACGATCCGATACGCGTCGATTCGTCAATCGTCCGCCTAAATGTCGGCGTCGTGGATCAGCGCGGCCACCCTGTAACGAGGCTCGATAAAAATAATTTTGAGATCTTCGAGGATGGTGTAAAACAGCAGATAACACGATTTGACCCGAGCGAAGCCCCATTCAGTGTCGTCATTATGCTCGATATGAGCGGTTCGACGTTAGGGTTTCGGCAGGTCATTCGTCAATCAGCATTCAGGTTCGTTGACGCCCTTTCGCCGACCGACCGTGTCGCGGTGGTTGAATTTTACGACAAAATAAACTTAAGAAACGATTTCACTACAAATCGCACCACCATCGCGAATTCCTTAACGGTCGCGAACGGCCGTGGAAAAACTTATTTGTACAAGGCCCTTGATTTTGCCCTCGACAAATTGGCAAAAGAAAACAGCCGCCGTAAAGCGATAATCGTGCTTACCGACGGCGTCGACACGACGGTCCGCGACAAAGACCGCGAAACGCTCGAGTCGCTAAAGGATGACCAGATCCCGACCGCCATCAAGCCGGAGAATAACGAACTGCTAAATCGCGTCCTTAACCGTTCCGATGCCCAAGGTGTCACTATCTATCCCCTTGCCCTTCCGACCGGCGACCCTGACAAACTGGCTGACCCGACGCCCCGGCAGATAGCCATGTTTAAGGCCGCCCGTACCCGTCTGCAAATAGTCGCGGACCGTACCGGCGGCCAGCTTAACACGATAAACCATCTTGAAGACATGGGCCGGCTCTACGCTCAGGTCGCCGCCGATCTGCGAACGCTCTACACAATTGAGTACCAACCCGCCAACGACAAACACGATGGCAAATGGCGCGCGGTACGCATCGACGTCAAAAACCCCGAGCTAATCTCACGGACTCGACAGGGTTATTTTGCGAGATAGGCGTCGCGCGTTCGTCCAATCCTGTCCCGCCCGTCTCAATCTTGTCCCGCATACCGCCTGGGACAAACAACCATCAGTATTTGCAACATTTACAAGAGTTTTTTGGTGCTATTTTACCGTTTTTCAAAAAAAACATATTACATTGTCTTACAAAAACTCTAAATGTTGCATAAACAAGGGTTAAGCGGATGTCGCTGTTTTATTTCTGGCGTTTTCGCCAAAACTCGCGTGGGACAAAGCTTTTTTAGTTGTCAAATAACAGCCGGTCGAGTGTGGAAACAGACGCACCCGCGCACCCAGGAATCTTAGCATAATTTGCATTGTTTGTCTAGTGTGTTGTATATGCAACGCTTCTTCCAATGGAACTCTTGACTAAAAACGCGCAACTCGCTACTCTAATCGTTCGCCAGTGTGCACCCGTAGCTCAGCTGGATAGAGTACTTGACTACGAATCAAGGGGTCGCATGTTCGAATCATGCCGGGTGTACCAAAATCGTTACGTAGCAAAAAGGAAAGCGGGCCATTTGAGCCCGCTTTCACTGTTTTCGACCTACTTCAATCCCTTACCTCTCAGCAAGTTTCCGTCCGGCGTTGAGATTGTCGAAATTCATGATCGCGTTGAACACCATGAAATAGCTTCCCTGCGTTTCGGCACGCCAGAATGGAAGATTAGTGAAAAGCACGACGTGACCCTTATCGACCGGCACGTCAACTACGGCGGGACGCTGAGCTATCTCGGCGCCGCCTTCGAGAAGACCCGAGACCAAGAGGCCGTTGGCATCGCCCCATCGGAGAACGACACGCGGACGCTGAGCGGGCGGTATGACGTTGATGCCGTTGCGGAGGTCTTCGGGCTTAACGGTACCAGGCTCCCAACGCTGGATCTTTGGATCGTCGGGGATCTCGTCGGGTGGTCTGTTCTGGACCACATCTTGATCGTCAACGGAGCCCCGACCGGTAAGTCTGGCCCCTGCGCCTCCTCCACCTCGGCGGCCGCCTCCACCGACAAAATTACTTACGCTCAACAGCGGACCACCGGCGCAAAAGACCGAGAGGTCATCGGATGGATATCCATACATGATCGGACTCGTGACATCAACCGGTTTCGATCTGAGCACGCTGCCGGTGACGCGCAAAGTACGTGCCGCCTGGGCTGAAACGCCGGGGGTCATGCCGGTTGCGACCGCAAATTCAGCCGTGTCGCTCGCGGTTATCAACAGCCCGCCATTGTGGACGAAATCCTGTAGATTCTTGAGTCCCGACAATCCGAGGCCCGGACGCATGTCGTCCGTCGAATCGGTCTTGCCGAGATTTGGAGTCAAAGGCGTGACCTTCCACGGCAACGGGTTGCCGTACATCGGCATGCCGTCGATGATCTGCTGCGAGTTTCCGCGACCGACCGGGGCAAAGACGATTACATCAAATTTTGCGCTAAGGTCAGCATCTTTTGCGACATCCTGAGTGCTGATATAGGTAAACGGCACTTTCAGCCGGTCAAATTCCAGCCGCCACCAGCCCTCATCCTGGGTCGATAGCCACGTGTGCATAAACGCGATCCTTGGGGCCCGTGCAGGGTGCGTTTTAACGGTAGGTGCAGCGTCAACGGCGTAGGCCTTAAGCCCCAGATCGCTCGTCGCTTTCGAAAGTTCGTCAGATGTGACGCCGCTGATGATGAACGAGCCGCGGGCAAATTTTTGCCCCGCCGCGTCAAATGGCTCTTCGGCAGTTTCAAATTTTGCGTTTCGCAACTGATAACGCAGTGTTACGAGCGAATTATCGGTATTGTGATTAACGATGAACGTCGACCCAGTGCCGGTAACTCCACCCGCGGCACGCACATCGCCGGCGACAACATCCATAGGAACATCGAGTACCTTAGCGTCGGTCACGCGAACGGTCTTCACGTTCTGCAGTTCGCCAAATGACCATGCCGTATCGTCGTAAATGTCCTTTTGCGGGTCGTCAGGCGCCCAATATTGCAGGTCCAGCATCATGTCGGCTATGCGGCTGTACGGCTGGTCCATCCGGACGACATAGCTGCCGGCGGGAAAATCACGCGGCTTAGTTTTCGGATCATCCTTCTTTTCACTCTTAGGCGCGGCAATTGTTACTGTGAAAGCAGTTTTTGCACGATGCACCTCGCAACCCTGCATTTGGAGCAAATGCAGCAATTGGGCCTGGCCGCCCGGTCGCGGGTCATCAGCCGGAAAAACGTAGGCCGCGGGGCCAGCCTGCTTTGGTTTTAGAATCGAGTTCTTGCTCTTTAAGTAAAAGTTTCGCAGAAAATATTTGCCGTTGGTCGCAAAATTGGCCAAGGACACGAGCAGGGCAGTTTGTTGGTAATTATTATTGTTACGCTGCGACCACATCGTTTTTGGCAGCGGCGGATTTTGCTTGTACCAGCGGCGCGAATAGTCCGACGGAGACAGCGTCCGTTCAACCGTGTCCGCACCGCCGTTGCCGAACGTCTCATACAATCTGCTGATGCCGTTATGTGAGGCCGCGATGAACATCAGGTAGCTCGGCGACCATGTGTCGAATGTTCCGTGTGTAAACACGCCTGGCATTCCAAACTTGGTCATCTCGGACACGTTTTGCCATCCGATCTGCTGCCACTCGTCGGTCAGTATCGGGTCGAGCCACGCATTGTACGGCTGATCGCCGACCGTATTGTCGTAAAGATACGGGACGGATTCATGCAGATCATGCAGGACCTGTGGCTTCCATTCGCGATAGGTGTTCAAGACATTTTTCGTCAGATTTAGCGAGAGTGCCATCGAATCGCGGTTGTTGTCGTGGGCGACATAATGCCCCCAATAGAGCAGGTTAGGCCAGTTTTTACCCGGATTGGCGAGGTGCCAGTTGTAGATGTCGACCATCCGATTGCGGCCGTCAACCTCGACAACGGGCGTGATCAGAGTGATCAGGTTGTTGCGAATATTCTTGTAATAATCACCTTCGTCGACGGTAAGCCGATATGCAAGTTCCATCAGCGCGGTCGGGGAACCGGTTTCGGTTGAGTGGATAGTTCCTGTCAAATAATAAACCGGCACCGAGGCACCGATCAGTTTCTCGGCCTCGTCGTCGTTCATGCCGATGGTTCGCGGATCGGCGAGTTTCGTCAGACGGGCCTTATTCGTTTCCAGTTGGGCGATATTTGCCTCGGACGAAACCGCGACGGCGATCATTTCGCGGCCCTCTTCTGTCGTGCCGATCGAAAAAACCTTTACCCGCGGGGTGGCTTTTTCCAGCATCCGCATATATTTGTACACGTCTTCAGCGTAGGGCAGCTTTCCCGGAGCACCCGCAACATCGCCGAGTACAGCCTTCGGCGTCGGTATCGTTTTCGACGCCGGAAGGTAGTCGGTAAGCGGCGAGTTAAAGAACTTTTCCGTCGTGTACTCTTTGATCTTTTTTGTGTATTCCTCGTCGATCGGCTGATTCGGATCACGCTGCGGCTTGATCGTCGTATTTGTCTGCGCACGAAGCGGCACGATGACAAAAGCCAGCAGCAAAAACAGGTACAGGTATTGCGATAAAGGGGTACGCTTCATTGTGTATAGGCTCCGAGAATTGTTTTTTCAAAGTTGATCGTCGAACATCCGGCGATTCGCGAAAACTGTATTCAATGGGTTCGCTCAGGCAGCATGTTACCTACTGGACACCGGTTATGGATTTTTTTTGAGCAACTTTAAGATAGACGCCGCGCGGCTCGAATGCAAGTCTGAGATTGTCGGACATCAAGCTAGCGGCCCGGAACCACAGTCTCAAATTTGGTTCCACCGAGAATTGAATAAACCGTCGGCGTTACGATGAGTGACAGCAGCAGCGCAAAAAGCAAGCCGCCGATGACCGCTATCGCCAGAGGTTGAAGCAGTTCGGAACCTGAGCCGAGGGCCAGGGCGAGAGGCAGCATGCCGAGGATCGCGGCGAGAGACGTCATCAGCACGGGACGGAAACGGCGGCGGCCCGAAAGCATGAGGGCTTCGGTTAGATCGCCTGTCTTCTTCAAATTCTCTTCGACCGCGTCCAGCATCAGGATGCCGTTTTTTGCGACTATACCGACGACCATTATCATGCCCATCAGGCTGACGACGTTTAGCGTCGAATGCGTCACAAGCAGCGCCGCGAGCACGCCGCTGAGAGCGAGCACCGCACCCGCGACTATAGCAAAGGGATGTGCGAATGAGCGAAACTCGATCAGAAGCACAAGAAATACAAGCACGATCGCTAAACTTAGCGAGATGGCGAGTTCGCGAAACGACGATTGCTGCTCGGCGTAAAGCCCGCCGTATTCAACGGTCATTCCGGCCGGAAATTTCACATTTTTGGCGAGATCGGCTTTGATCTTGGTGATCGTGCCGCCGAGATCGCTGCCGGTGACGCGTGCGGTGACGGCGGCCGTTTGACGCAGACCGTCGCGGTGCATCTCGGTCTGGCCCTCTTTGTATTCGATTTTTGCGACCTGATCGAGCCGAAATTGCTGACCGCTCACCGAGCGTATCTGCAGCGATTTAAGTGTATCGAGCGATGAGCGCGCGTCTTTTGGAAACACGACGCGGATGGCGACCTGTCGACCGCGTTCGAGTATGTTTGAGACTTTTGTACCGTTTACGGCGGCTCCGACGGCGGCCGAGATGTCAGTCGCGCTCACGCCGAATTTGGCTGCAAGCTGCGGTTCGATCCGGAACGTTACGGACGGCCCGCTGACAACCACGCCGCTCTTTGTGTCGACAACACCGTCAATCTTTTTTATCGCTTCTTCGACCTCGGCAGCCTTGGCTTCAAGCGCTTTTCTGTCGTCGCTAAATATCTTGATCTCGATAGGCTGCGGCGCGCTGGCCAGATCGCCGATCATGTCAGCCAGAATTCCCATAAATTCCGTTTCGATTGCAGGTTCCGTCGATTCTACCTCTCGGCGAATGTCGTCTATCACCTTTGAGGTCTCGCGTGATCGGTTAGGGTTCATTTTGACGGCAAAATCACCGGTATTCGGTTCGGTTACGCCCGCGAGCCCAAGCTGGGCACCCGTGCGCCGCGAAAAACTTTCGACCTCAGGTGTCTTCTTCAAAATTTCCTCGACATGATTCAAAATACGGTCGGTTTCCGCGAGCGAGCTGCCGGGCGGAGCTACGTAGTCCATAATGAACGCTCCCTCGTCAAATTCGGGCAAAAACTCGGTACCGAGCTGTGTGTAAATAATGTATGACCCAAAAAGCACAAGGCCGCATATAGCGATGACCGTCCAGTGGTTTCTGAGCGCATGATGCAGCAGCCATTCGTAAGGCCGGAGGAAAAGCCGTAAAACGCTGCCAAGCTCTTCCTGTTTCCCTTTCTTTTTGACCTTTACAAATCTCTCGGCTAAAACCGGCGTAAATGTAAGAGCCAAAACGAGTGACGTTAGCAATGCGACAGCCATCGTTAAAGCCAACGAGCGAAAGAAAACGCCGGTCACGCCCGTCAGGATAGTAAGCGGCAAAAAAACTACGACCGGCGTGATCGTCGAACCGATGATCGGAACGGTAATCTCGGAGATGGCTGCCTTAACGGCCTCGTGGCGCGATTCGCCGTGCAGAAGGTGCGTGTAGATATTTTCGACAACAACGATGGCGTCGTCGATTACAAGTCCGATAGCCGCCGCGATGCCGCCAAGTGTCATCAGGTCAAACGACAATCCGACCATGTAGATCGCCAGAAATGTGAATAATATCGTAACGGGTATGACGAGTATCGCGACAAATGTCGTGCCTATATTTCTGAGAAAAGCAAAAAGTATTACAACTGACAGGATCAAGCCGAGAATGATCGAATCTCGAACCGACGCTATCGAATCGCCAACAAGCAGCGACTGATCATAAAACGGCTCGATCTTTACGTCATTTGGCAGCGTCTTTCGAATCGGGTCGAGTTCGCTCTTTACCGCATCCGTAACGGTAATGGTATTGGCGTCGGGCTGGCGAATGATGTTGAAAAGGACGGCCGGTTTGCCACCGGCGGTGACGAGCGTGTAGTTAGGCTCGCTGCCGTCGCGGACGCTTCCGATGTCGGAAACGAGTACGTTGACACCATTGATACTCGCGACAACGATCGCATTCAGCTCGTTTGGCGATGTAACCTGGCCGCTGACGAGGACGAGTTCGAGATGATGATTTTCTTCGATCAAGCCGGGAGAGTCGATAATATTCGAGTTTTTGACGGCATCTATGACCTGCTGGATGGTGACATTTCTGGCAGCAAGCTTTGCCGGCTCGATCTCGATATGAAACTCGCGGATATTACCAC
>JANYIL010000040.1 GCA_025362075.1 Chloracidobacterium sp. | reverse complement strand
TCGCGTCTGGTGGCCTGGACGGTAATTTCAAAATATGGGACTCGGCAACAGGCAAAAATCTAAAGACAATTGCGGGACAGGTGATTGAATCTGTTGCATTTTCACCTGACGGAAGGACTGTCGCAGCAGGCGGTCTGAATGGATCGATCAAGGTATGGGACTTGATAACAGGCAAAGAACTCAGTAAATTGCCCGGACACCGAAGTTCCGTTTGGTCGTTATGCTTCTCACCGGACGGTAGACGAATATTGTCCGGGGGCGGTGACGCAGTGATAAAGCAGTGGGACACAAACACGGGTGACGAGATCACAAGCTTGTCGGGAGGTTCGGATGCGGTTAACCGGATCTCAATATCATCCGACGGAAAGCTTATTGCATTAGCGGGCTGGAACGACAACTCGATAGCACTGTGGGATAGCGAGCGGGCCGGAGTCCGGAGATTGAAAGGTCATACCGAGACGGTCAACCTTTTAACGTTTTCTCCCGACGGCAAGACCATTGCATCGGGCGACGATGGGAGGGTGAAGATCTGGGACGCTGACACAGGCACCTTAAAAAAGACGGTAGTGGTTGAATCGACAGCCTTGGCCTTTTCACCGGATGGAAAAACGATCGCTTTAGGAATGGCAGAAAGTTATAAACCCATCCAATTACTCGACGTCGATTCGGGTAAGGTAATGCGGAGGTGGCCGACCGAGCAGAACAGACTTCGCACAATTACCTTTTCGCCTGATGAAAAACAAATCCTCTCGGGAGATAACGAGGGGCGTCTCAAGCTTTGGGCAGTTGATAGTGGCAAGGAATTATTGAGTCTGTACGGGGTTGCATCCGGCGTTGGTGTTTCCACGGTCGCTTTCTCCGCCGATGGCAAGACGTTTGCTGCAAAATACGATGGCGGACAGTCGAGACTGTGGGACCCGACTACGGGGGTCGAACTGGCAGCTTTTGCGGAAGATAACGCGTCGGTTATGTCAAAGTTATATTCAAAGGTTCCCGCACTCTATCAGAACAGCCGTACGGAACCGATAGCTTCGAACGGTAAGATCAAGGTCGTACAACAATACGTTGGCAGTGTAGATTTGCTTGAGGTGCCGACGGGACGGCTCTTAGCGAGCCTCATCTCTATGAACGACAATGGATGGCTCGTTGTCACGCCGGACGGATATTTTGATGGTTCGCCGAAAGCCTTCAGGAAGCTTATATGGCGGATGGACAACAATACATTCAATTGGGTGCCGGTGGAGGCTTTTTTTAAGGAGTATTTTCGTCCTGGGTTGCTGCAAGAGTTGATGTCGGGTCAGAAGATCGAACCACCAAAGGTAGACATATCAAAAATTGATATTCGACGTCCGGGCGTCAAGATCACGGTCATTGATGCTCAGACCGTGAAAGATAACGGCTATGGACAGCAGGCAGTGCTCGAGAGAACGATATCGAATCGAGAGATCGAGGTTGTGGTGGAGGTGACTGACGACAACTCTTCGAAACGCCTCCCGGATCATAACGACACGAGCGGGGCCAAGGATCTGCGATTGTTCAGGAATGGTCTGTTCATTAAGAAATGGAACGGCAGCGTTTTTGACAAAGCCGCTGGCTGTGAGGAGTTGGCTGCGAAACCGCTTGCACCGAGAAAAGCTGTTTGTAGAGCAAAAATCGCGATGACAGCCGGCGATACCGAGTTGACGGCGTATGCGTTCAATTCGCAGAATGTGAAATCTAACGACGTAACAGTGCACATTAAAGGTTCGGACGGCCTCAAGCGAAAAGGCATGGCTTATGTACTTGCGGTTGGTGTGAATGAGTATTCAAATACGCAATACAATTTAACGTATGCCGTCGCCGACGCGAAAGATTTTTCAGGTGAATTTAAGCGACAACAAGAGAAGCTCGCCAATTACGAACACATCGAGGTCATAGCGTTAAATGACAAAGACGCGACTAAAGCCAATATCCTAAAGGCCCTCGCCGAAATATCTGCAAAGGTAAAACCCGAAGACGGTTTGACGATATACTTCGCCGGCCACGGTACGGCACAACAGAACCGCTTCTATTTGATTCCGCACGATCTCGGTTACGCAGGCATTCGTACGCAACTCGATGGAGCAGGTCTGAAAAATATTCTCGCCCACAGTATTTCTGACGAGGAGTTGGAATCGGCGGTCGAAGGCATCGATGCCGGGCAGATGCTGTTGGTGATCGACGCCTGCAATTCGGGACAGGCGCTCGAAGCGGAAGAAAAGCGTCGTGGCCCAATGAACAGTAAAGGCCTCGCCCAGCTTGCCTACGAAAAAGGAATGTATATCCTGACTGCCGCCCAGAGCTATCAGGCTGCAAAAGAGGCTGCCAAACTCGGTCACGGTTTTCTCACTTATGCTTTGGTTGAAGAGGGCCTCAAGACAAACGCCGCAGATCGGGAACCAAAAGACGGCCAGGTTTTTCTCCGTGAATGGCTCGACTTTGCCACCGAACGTGTTCCGCAAATGCAGCAGGACGAGATCAAGAAAAGGCAATTGGTGCAGGAAAAACCCGGCGCGGCCGTTCGCCTAAACGACTACAACTTGCAACGCCCAAGAGTATTTTACCGCCGCGAGACCGAGCCTCACCCCTTCGTCGTTGCAAGGCCATAGATGCCTAACCGACGGCTTGAGAGGATTTTTCGATATCGGTGAAGAATGAATTTTTTGGAATAAGGAGCCATTTACATCGGTTGCTTTCGGTTATACAAGCAACGATCTCTATGTTCAATATCATAAGGATTCCAAAAAAACTTTTATTATTGCGTGTTTTTGTGTTGCGCGAAACTTGTTTTCTATGTTAATCATAGAATAGAGGCGGGCCTTCATACCTGCATCTGTCCTCTGGACAACCCTTCCAGACCATAAAGTCCAGCCAACTATAAATCTTTTGAAATCATCATTGTTGACGACGTACTTGTCGACGATTTTCGACAAGTAACGGGATCAGGAATCGTTCTTTAGGTAAGCGGAACCAAATGGATCCCGCTTAAGAGGTAAGAAGATGAAAACGGAACAGGCCGGGAAAAAAGAAACATCGGACAAGGGAATTCTGCTCGACCCCGAGCGAAAGAGCCCAAGGGCGGCGGAGTTTGAGGATAAGCTTTCGAGCTTGATCGTCGGACAGGAACGCGCGGTTCGTCGTGTAAGCGGGCTGTTTCAGATCTATCTGGCCGGGATGAATAATCCTTCGCGCCCCCTGGGTACGATGCTGTTTCTGGGGCCGACCGGTTCGGGTAAGACCCGCGTCGTCGAGGCCGCCTCGGACGTGCTCTTTAACGACCAGTACGCTGTCGTCAAGATCGACTGTGCCGAGTTTCAACATTCGCATGAGATCGCCAAGCTGATCGGCTCGCCTCCGGGATACCTCGGCCACCGTGAGACTTCGCCGATGCTGACGCAGGAAAATCTTGACAAGTCACATACCGACGACACCAAGCTGACCTTTGTGCTGTTCGACGAGATCGAAAAGGCGTCGGACTCGCTGTGGCAGCTCCTGCTCGGCATCCTCGATAAAGCAACGCTGACCTTGGGCGATAACCGCCGCGTCGATTTTTCTAAAACGATCGTCATAATGACATCCAATCTCGGTGCCCGTGAAATGTCCGACATGATCTCCGGCGGCATCGGCTTTGCACCGACAAAAACCGATCAGGCCAAAGAGGACAACGAGATCGACGCCAAGATATATCGCACCGCTCTCGAAGCCGCCAAACGTAAATTCTCACCTGAATTTATGAACCGCATCGACAAGGTCGTCGTCTTTCGCAGCCTCAAGGAATATCATCTGCGGAAGATCCTCGACATCGAATTGGCGTCGGTCCAGAACCGCATAACGGAATCCGCGGGGACGAAATTTATCTTTGAATGCACCGATGAGGCTAAGGAATTTTTGCTTAGCGAAGGCATCGATCTCAAGTACGGAGCCCGTCATCTCAAGCGTTCGATCGAACGGTTCCTCGTCTACCCACTCTCAAATCTCGTCGCGACCGAGCAGGTCGAGACCGGCGATTTTGTGATGGTCGATTTCGATGCCACAAAAGAGGCGTTGATGTTTACCAAGCAGACCGGCAAGATGATCATCGCGGATATGTCCGATGAGAGAAGCGAGTCTGACGAGCCTCTCGTGAATGCCGACGCTGTTGGCATGCCTCTACCGCAGTCTCAGGCCGCTGCCGAACGCAGCAAATCGAAGGGCGAGAACTACGACGGTTGAGTAACGGTTATTTGATTTTTGAGGGCATGAAAACTGCCCTCAAAACTAACTTTCCCATTGCAATGAACGTTGCACAGCATCGTGCCATCGTTGTGTTATTTGACTGGCCTTATCGGCCGGCATCGTAGGGAAGAATATTTTATCCGCTTGCCAATGCTCGGCAAGCTCGCTCTTTGACAGCCAAAACCCGACCGCAAGTCCGGCCAGGTACGCCGCACCGAGAGCCGTCGTCTCGACCGTTTTTGAACGGACAACAGGTATCTGCAAAATGTCGGCCTGAAACTGGAGCAGGGCATCATTACGGGTTGCACCGCCGTCAACTCTCAGCTCAGTCAGCTCGGCGCGTGAATCAGAGCGCATCGCGGCGAGCAGATCGGCGGTCTGAAAGGCGATCGATTCAACGGCAGCCCGGGCAATATGGGCTTTGCCGGTGCCGCGTGTCAGCCCGATGATCAGCCCGCGGGCTTCCTGATCCCAATGCGGCGTACCCAGCCCGGCAAAGGCCGGAACCAAATACACGCCGCCATTATCCGGAACAGACGCCGCAAGTTTTTCGACATCGCTCGAGTTTTCGATAATTTGTAGGGAATCGCGCAGCCATTGGATCACGGCACCGCCGATAAATACGCTCCCCTCGAGAGCGTATTCAGTGGTGCCGTCGATTTGCCAGCCGACCGTCGAGACCAAACGGTTTTTCGAGGAGACGGGTTGCGGGCCGACATTTTGCAGCATAAAGCAGCCGGTGCCGTAAGTGTTCTTTGTCGATCCCGTGTCGAAACAGGCTTGGCCAAACAAGGCCGCCTGCTGATCACCGGCGATACCGGCGATCTTGATGCCTTTCAGTTCAGCGGGTGTTTCGATGACGCCGTAAACCTCAGACGAAGATCGTACATCCGGCAAAATGGCGCGAGGCACGTCGAAAATTTCGAGCAGCTCATCATCCCACGTCAGAGTGTTTATGTTGTAGAGCATCGTCCGCGAGGCGTTAGACGGATCGGTGATGTGGAGCTTGCCGTTGGTCAGTTTCCACGCCAGCCAAGTATCGATCGTGCCGAAGGCAAGCTCGCCGTTCTCGGCTCTTGCTCGTGCTCCGTCAATATTGTGGAGCAGCCATTTGATCTTGCTGGCCGAGAAATAAGCGTCAACCTCAAGGCCCGTTTTTGTACGGATAAGATCGGCGTGGCTCTTTCTAACCTCATTGCAGATCTCCGACGTTCGGCGGTCCTGCCAGACGATGGCGTTGTGGATCGTCTCGCCGGTTTCGCGATCCCAGATAATCGTTGTCTCGCGCTGATTGGTAAGGCCGACGCCGGCAATATCAGCGTTGTTGAGATTGGCTTTCGCCAGAGCACCTATTGCGGTTTCGATCTGCGATTGCCATATCTCCTGAGGATCGTGTTCGACCCATCCGCTCTGAGGGTAGATCTGGGTATATTCCTTCTGGCCTACAGCAACTACGTTGCCGTCATGATCAAAAATGATCGACCTGCTGCTCGTTGTGCCCTGGTCAAGTGCGAGGATATATGACATATCGGGATAAACGTATATGCATCGGCCTTAGATCTTATCGAGTGCTTGCGTTAGGTCGGCCATCAGATCATGGACGTCCTCGACACCCACCGACAGACGAATCAGGCCATCGGTAATGCCCGCATTGAGGCGGTCTTCACACGGGATCGGCGCATGCGTCATAGATGCAGAGTGCTGCAGGATGGTCTCGACTCCGCCCAGCGATGTTGCCAGTGTGCAGAGGCGGACAGAATTGGCAAACGCCTTTCCGGCCGCGACGCTGCCGACATCGAGTCCGATCATGCCGCCGTAGCCGCCGGGCATCTGACGCTTTGCGATCTCGTGATTCGGGTGCGATTCGAGACCCGGGTAAAAGACAGCCTCGACCTTCGGATGATCGCCAAGCATATTCGCGATTGTTAGTGCGTTGGAATTATGCCGCTCCATTCTGAGGGCCAGGGTCTTAATACCGCGGATGACCAACCACGCCACCTGCGGTGCGATATTGCCGCCGTAGAATTTGTTAGCACCGTGCCGGGCGGCTTCGACCACCTCGCGGCTGCCGACCAAAACACCGGCTGTCAGATCGCTGTGGCCGCCGAGATATTTGGTCGCGCTGTGGACTACGGCGTCAACGCCGAGTTCGAGTGGCCGCTGATTAAACGGCGTCGCAAAGGTGTTGTCAGCAACAGTCGTGATGCCGTGCTCGCGGGCTAGGGCGACAACGGCTTCGATATCAGTGATCAGCACAAGAGGGTTGGTCGGCGTCTCAATCCAAAAAAGTTTCGTCTCAGGCCGGATCGCGGCACGGTAGTTTTCCGCATTCGTGGCGTCAACAAATGTCGTCTCGATGCCAAACTGCTCTTTGACATGATGGAGAAAATTTGTGGTTGTCGCGTACATTGATCGTGGTGCAACGATGTGTTCGCCGGTCTTAACAAGCGTAAAGATCGCGGCCGATATTGCCGCCATTCCCGATGCCAGGGCTAGGGCAGATTCGCCGTTTTCAAGATTGACGACCGCCGCCTCGAGTGCTCGTTGCGTTGGGTTGCCGAGCCGTCCTTTTCCTCGTTGTGGATAGCGGCTCCCTCGTCAGCATCGGAAAATGCATAAACCGAGGCCAGATAGATCGGGATCGACAGAGCTCCGAAATGTTCGGATCGGTTGTCGCCGGCATGAACCGACGTGGTGAACATGGATTTATCGCCCATTGATTTAGAGAAACTCATTAACGTAACTGGCTAATCGTAAACGCAAATGGTTTAGAGCGCAATTCGAGACGACAAGTGCAATACGCAAAACCAAGATTGCACTACATATATGGCTATAGTAATATGAGAAACGTCAGCGGAGAACGATCATGCAGGAAACAACCTTGGCCGAACTCGAAAATCTGTTTCTCGCCCTGTCGGACAAGACGCGCCTGCGGCTTTTGGCATTGATGGCCGACGGGGAAGTGCCCGTTGGTTTTCTGGCCGACCGGTTAGGCGAGAGCCAGCCAAAAACATCGCGACACCTGGCGTATCTGAGAAACGCCGGGCTGGTTTCGGCCCGTCGTGATGGCAAATGGATCTATTACAATATCGCCCAGCCTTCCGATCCGGCAGTTGCAAAGATTTTGCGTACGACGATCGAATCGATAGCCGCCGTAAAGGTAGACGGACAGTTTTATTATTTTACTGAAGCAGCGGCGGTTGATGACGGATTTATCGACGAGGGTGACGATATATACGCTGAAACGTATGAATCGGATTACGAACCAAATGAGATCGATATCTTCTTACTCTGATCCGGCGGCACTCACCTTTTCGTAAGGACAATGTCGGCAGCTATTCTCGCAGCAGTGTCCACGATTTACCAGGTAACGGCGCGTCAGCACCATCAGGCTATCTTCGAAATAGAAATCGACCCCTTCGACAAAGGTCTGGTTTGCGTCCACACCGGAATTGGTTCTATCCTCTTGCATAAAGTGCCAGAAATTCCTTGTTACCCTCGGCTCCGAGTATTGGTGATGCGGTAAGGCCGCCAACCCTGAGACCAAGACTCTCGGCAAAGCCATTGACCTCAGCTACGACACGCTCATGTTTTTTGGGATCGCGCACGATGCCACCTTTGCCGACCTCGCCACGGCCTACTTCAAACTGCGGTTTGATGAGTACCACCATCCTTCCGGTTGTCTTGAGCAGCGAAATGATCGCCGTGATAACCTTTGTAACCGAAATGAAAGACACATCCATCACAGCAAGATCGAATTGCGTGTCGAAATCCGCAGGTGTCAGATCACGGGCGTTCGTTTTCTCTCGAACCTCGACTCGCGGATCGGTTCGCAGCGACCAGACGAGCTGGTTAGTGCCCGCGTCGACCGCGAAGACCCGCGCAGCGCCATGCTGCAAAAGGCAATCGGTAAAGCCGCCTGTTGACGAGCCGACATCGATACAGACAAACCCCGTAGGATTGATCTCGAAGGTTTTGAGGGCCGCCTCCAGTTTCAGGCCTCCGCGACTAACATACCGTGATTCGGGAGAATAACCTTTTATGCGGATCACCGCGTCGGCCGCAAAACTTTCCGATGGTTTCTCGACCCGCTTGTCACCCACGAGCACAATGCCGGCCATTACCATCGCGTGAGCGCGGCCCCGCGAATCGGCCAGGCCCTGCTCGACCAGCAGCTTGTCGATGCGTGTTCCCGTCATTACAGCCCGATCCTTTGACCCTGTGCGGCGATGCCAAAACCTTTAGAGCGCACCTCGGCGATCCGTTTCGTATCACCCTGAACAAGCGGATTGCTGTGGTTGAAATGGATGAAAAAGATCTTGGCACGATCTTTAGCGGGCAGTCCACTCAAGAGGCTCATTGTTTCGGTGACAAATGGATGCGGCACCTCGTTCATCGGCCGCCCAATCTCGCCATTGGCATAAAATGTGCCGTCGATCAGCAGATAATCGGCCGCTCGGACGACGTCTACGAGGGCCGTCGGCCACTTTTGCCATTTGTCTATGTCCGGTATAAACACAAGCGTCTTGTTACTAGACGTGATGCGAAACCCGACGGTTTCAGAAAATTCGTCGCGGTGGGGAACGAGAAAAGGCTCAACGGTCAGATGATCGTTGAGCCTCACTTGGTTCTTATCAGCGAGCGGTTGGAGCAGTATGTTTTTCAGGGTCACAAGCTGCGACCACGGGGCGTTTTGCTCCAGCATTTGCTTCATCCGGGGCATTGCAAAGACCTTTACGCCGTTGGTGTTCATCGATTCCCGGCCGAGGTACATCAGCCCGGTGTAATGGCCGATGTGCGCGTGGGTTAGAAATATCCCGGTGATGTCATTGGACCGATCTCCCGTCGTGTTTTTAAGCAGCTCGAATTGCTCGGGCAGATCCGGCGTTGCATCGAATATCCACCTACTTTTACTGTTGGGATCAACAAGCGCTATTGACGAAACCATTTGCCGCATCTCTGCGTTTTTCCAAGCTTCTCGGCAGAATGGCGACTCGCAGCCCATCTGCGGCACACCCGCGTCCTGGCCGATGCCGAGCACTAAGACGTACGGCGAATCTGCCCGGACAATACCGGCAAGGGCGAGTACCAAAGCAAAAATAGCGTATCGAACCTTCATTTTTTTAGGCCGTTGAAAATGCTATTCTAAGCAAAATGACACCGAAAACAAAGCTGGATAATTTTGCCAGGTTCGCGTGGCTGGTGCTTGGGTGGAATATCATCGTCATCCTCTGGGGCGTTTTTCTTCGAGCATCAAAGTCTGGCGATGGCTGTGGGCAGCATTGGGTTACTTGCAATGGAGAGGTGATTCCGTCGGCTCCGGCATTGAAAACCGTGATCGAATTTTCTCACCGGATCACAAGCTCGTTGGATGGGCTGCTGGTGATCGTCTTGCTTGTTTGGGCGTTTATTATCTGGAAAAAGGGGCGGTCAGGATCAGCGAAACGGATCTTGAAAATGGCGGCAGCGTCATTTGCCTTTGTCGTCATCGAGGGATTGTTGGGGGCAGGCCTTGTTTTGACCGGAAACACCGCCGAAAATCTGACTCCGGAACGGCCGTTCTGGATGGCGGCGCATCTTGTAAACACATTGATCCTGCTCACATTTCTCACGTTGACGGCCCGATATGCGGGCGGCGGGGCCGCACTGAATTTTCGTGTTGAACGGAAATATATATTTGCCATTATTGTTGGGTTCGGGGCGATCGTCCTCGTGGGCATGACCGGTTCGATCGCGGCTTTGAGCCACATGATCTTTCCTTCGGGAACGATCGCCGAAGGCATGGCAAAAGATTTTTCGCCGACCTCCAACATCCTGTTGCGGCTGCGGCTATTGCATCCGATCACGGCCATTCTGACGAGCGTTTTCCTGATATTTCTGACCGGGTGGCTGACCAAGGAATGCGGAAAAGAGCGGAGTGTCGTCCGGTGGTCCAACATTCTATCGATCCTGGTGCTGATCCAAATTGGCTTCGGCTCGTTGACGTTATTGACCCTTGCCCCGATCGTCATGCAGCTGGGTCATCTGTTCTTTGTCGATGCGATCTGGATCAGCTACGTGCTGTTTGCGGCGGCATTTCTTTCGGCCGAACGACCCGTATCGCCGCCCGAGAGAATGCCTTTGTCTGAGTCAGTAGCTTAGGCCCCGCCCCATTGTTTGGTCTGATACGCGCGATCCTCGAGGGATGTCTGTAGCTGCCTGAGCTTTGCGTCTATTTCCTCTTTATCGGCATCTTTACTAACAAAGATCGGCTCACGATAGATCACTAGGGCACGCGTGAAAGGTTTTGGGATCTGCATCTTGTCCCAACTGCCGACAGTCCAATATTTACGAGGCTCAACAACAAAGGGTAGTATTGCATTGCCCGTTTTTTTCGCAAGCACGACCGGCCCTGCCTTAGCCTCATAACGCGGGCCTCGAGGGCCGTCAACGGTAAAGCCCATTGCCAGGCCGCTTTTCATCGCCCGGATCATCTCCACCAGACCTCGTGCTCCGCCGCGTGATGATGAGCCCCGAATTACGCCATAGCCAAAGCGCTGTAGAAAACGGGCGATATATTCGCCGTCCGAACTTTTGGATGCGAGGAAAACTATCCCTCTATTTTTAAGGAAATAGGTGCCGAGAAAGATGCGGTCATGCCATGTCGCGTAGATCGGCAATTTCCCGGCCGTTTCGATCTCCGTTAAATACTTTGCTCCTTTTGTCTCAAATCGTACGGTTGATCCGATCAGGCGTATCAATAAATAGAATCCGATGTCGGCAAAACGTATGACGATCCGTTTCTTAAACGGGTACCCGTCAAGCGGGGCGAAACGGTAAATATTGTCGGTTTTATCGAGCACGTTAGAAAATAAGTACCAACTTAGGGTATCATTTGCAACAACGGGATCGGACAATTCGTATTCTAAAATAGCTCTCCACGCGTCTATGCAGCGACGAATTCTAATCATTGACGACCACGACGATCTGGCTACTTCGCTGCACGAGGTATTCACTCACGTCGGACATTTTGTGCATGTTGTTGCTGACCGGCAAGAGGCGCTGGCAATTGAGAATATCGCTGACTTTGATCTGGTAATAACAGACCTGGATGTTGAGCGGCTGTCGCCCGAGACCAACTTTAACGGCAATGCGCGAGCTTGCCTTCCAACCTCCCTTGACGCGAGTCATTTCGGCCAGCGTATCAAAGCGTTCAAAATATGCGCCGCTAATTTTCGACGGGATGAATTCGACGAAGAAGAGCTAAAAAATATGGTCGCGACCGTACTCGATTTCAAGATCAGGCACGTCGACAAAAAGGATGTTGTTCGGGATCTGCACGAGAATATCGAATTTGAATTGCCAAGCGCGATCTCGCTTATGCATATCGTTCTCGAATACCTGATGAAACGCGTCGAGAAACTCGGCGTCATCAAGCCCGATCAATCCAACCTCTTCGTCGCCCTCGACGAAGCATTCGTAAACGCGGTCAAGCACGGAAATAAGTTCGACGAGAAAAAATTGGTCAGGATCACGACCGAGTTGTCGAAGCAAGAGGCCCGCTTTACGATCGAGGACGAAGGCGAGGGCTTTGACGTTCAGAATATCCCCGACCCGCTCGACCCCGAAAACCTCTTCAAAGCCTCAGGCCGCGGCGTGCTGTTTATCTACAACATCATGGACGAGGTCAAATACAACGACCGCGGCAACCGCCTGACGATGGTGAAGAAGAGCGAGAATGCCCTTCGAATCGACTGACCCCGGCACTTTAGCTGCCTCTTCCGCTTTACCTTTGTGACACTTATGGGCAAATGTGTCATAATGACCTATTATGACATGTACCAGGAGATGTGTATTATGCAGATAGTCAAGACGCGAGTTACGCAAGGCGGGCGGATCGTTATTCCGGCGGAAATGCGAAAGCAACTTGGGATCGAGATTGGAGAGAATGTGAATTTAGAGCTGGAGTCTGATTCCCTTAAAGTCACCACAAGTCAGGCAGCGTTGCGGAGGATACAGGCGAGTCTGAAAAAGCTCGTTCCCGAGGGCGTTTCATTGGTTGATGAATTAATTGCCGACAGAAGACGAGAAGCGGAAAATGAATAAGAAAGTGCTTGATTCTTCGGCAATCCTAGCCGTGTTGCTGGCGGAACCGGGAAGCGAGATCGTTGCGCCGCTGCTCGCTGATGCTCTGGTTAGTACGGTCAATGTTGCGGAGGTATTCGGCAAACTCATTGAAAAAAAACTGTTGACCGAAACGACAAAATCGGACTTTCAGCAACTCGGACTCGAGATAGTCGACTATGATTTTGAGCAGGCATGCAAGGCGGCGGAGCTTAGGCCATTGACCAAACATTTGGGACTGTCACTTGGCGATAGGAGTTGTCTCGCATTGGCAATTCTAAAGGAAGCTGCGGCTGTAACCGCAGACAGGGATTGGAAACGGTTGTCATTCTGCCCGGTCGAGATGATACGCTAGAAATAGTTAATCGAATGAAGGTCACAATCGCCCAGATCAACACCACCAACGGCGACCTCGCTGGCAACACCGCAAAGATAATTGCAGCAATCGAAAAAGCGAGATCGGACGGTTCCGACCTTGTCGTTTTTCCAGAAGTCGTAACGCATGGCTATACCTCGCAGGACTGGTTTCAGGATCACGATATTATCGAACACGCTCTCGACCCGCTGGAGCAGATAGTTCCCACGACAATTGGAATTGCGGCGGTCGTCGGAACGATCCGGCCAAATGCCGATCCGGACGGACGACGGCTTTATAATGTTGCGGCGGTGATCTCCGACGGCCGGCTGTTGGGCTTTGCAGAAAAGACGTTGCTGCCGGAATACGACGTTTTTGACGATCCGCGATATTTCGAGCCTTCGGAACACCGGCGAATATTCGAGATCAATGGGATCAAACTCGGTGTGGTCGTCTGCGAGGATTTTTGGAACGACAAAACCTTTTGGAAAGAACGGCTTTATGAGAGCGATCCGACCGATGAGGTCATCGCGATGGGGGCTGACGTGATCGTCTCGATAAACGCCTCGCCGTACAACAAGGGCAAGATCAAGCTCCGGTGCGACATGGTCGCACATCGTGCCAAGCTGCAGAAAAAACCGATAGTGTTTGTAAATCTGATTGGCGGCAACGACGGCATTATCTTTGATGGGGCAAGTGTCATTGCCGACGAAGAGGGCGATATTATCCTGCAGGCGACTGCATTTGAGGAATTTGTCGAGACAGTCGAGCTTGACGTGCGAAAGCCGGATGCACGCGGCATTACCGGCAACGAGATCGAATCGATCAGGCAGGCGTTGGTGCTTGGGATACGAGATTATGCGCGGAAAAATGGCTTTGCGAAATGCGTTCTAGGGCTTTCCGGAGGCATTGATTCGACGCTTGTCGCTGCTCTCGCGGCTGAGGCGATCGGATCTGAAAATTTGCTCTGCGTCATGATGCCGTCGCCGTTCTCGTCCGAGGGAAGTATCAAAGATTCGGACGAATTGGTGCGAAATCTCGGCTGCCAAAGCCGCATCGAGCCGATCTCAGATACATTCGAAGTTCTCCTCAGGCAGATGGATCTGCATAAGCCGACCAAGGGCGGTGAAAGCCTGGCGGCTGAGAATATGCAGTCACGGCTCCGCGGCGTGATCCTGATGGCGATCTCAAACGCCGAGGGCCGCCTGTTGCTCTCGACCGGCAACAAGAGCGAACTAGCTGTCGGCTATTGCACCCTCTACGGCGATACAAATGGCGGCCTCGCGGTGCTTGGCGACGTGCTTAAAACCGAGGTCTGGCAGATTGCCCGCCATATTAACGCATCGGCCGGACGTGAGATCATCCCACATAAGATCATCGACAAACCTCCGTCTGCCGAACTCGCACCGAACCAATTCGATCAGGACAGCTTGCCGCCATACGAACTGATGGACCCCGTTCTGAAGATGTACTTCGAGCAGAAAGCATCGCCGGCTGAGATCATTGAGGCGGGAAATGACGCTGAGCTTGTTTACAGCACCTTAAACAAGGTCGAAAATCCGGCAAATGAATTCAAACGCCAGCAGCTCCCGCCGACATTGATAATCTCGAAGAACGCCATTGGCGTTGGGCGTAGACGCCCGATCACCCACAAGTATCGGCGAAACAGGCCGGCATAAATATTTTTGCAAGAAGGTATTGATCGTCCGTTCCATAAATCAACAGCATGATGCTGAGTATTTATTGAACGGAGTTTTTATATGCCTAAATTCGACAGCCCTTTGAGCAATATCAGCATCGCGAGCCCCTGCTCGGCGGATTGGAATACCATGTACGGCGACGACCGCAAGCGGTTCTGCGGCGATTGTAAACTGCACGTTTACAATTTGTCGGGTATGACCAGAGATGAAGCTGAAAGTCTGATCACGAACGCCGAGGGCCGCTTGTGTGTTCGCTATTACAAGCGTGCTGACGGCTCCATTATTACGGAGAATTGCCCGGTTGGTTGGGCCAAGGTCAAGCATCGCACCAAGGTTTTTGCAACAGCCGCGTTTTCGATGGTGATGGCGCTTTTGAGCGGTGTCTTCATCGTATCGCTTTTCGCAAGGCAAAGGCCGTTGATGGGCGATCTGAAAATCCCGTTTACGACGCCGACTCCACCGCCGCCACCTGAGCATACTATGGGTGCAGTCGCTTTGCCGCCGACAAATAGCAATACAAACACAAAATTGTTGCAGGGCAAACCCACAATGGGCAATGTTGCAACTGATGCCCCGAAAACGCCCCAAACAAAATTTGAGATCGGCAAGATGCAAGTTGTCAAAGATTTAAATCTCGACCGAAGGGACGGCTAAACCGGCTCAATTCTTAACGTAATACCCCTGACGAGCACGAACCCTGGCGTCGGGGCGATTTTGAAGGGAAACGTCGAGCTTGACGTATTTGTTTAGCGGGAAATCAGCTTCCGAATAATATTGGATCAGGTATTGCGATCGCAGTTCGCTGGCGATCTGGCGAAAGATCCGCTGGAGCAATTCCTGATTCTTTCTGACGTTGTTGGCGTTCTGATAAGTGTCTTTTGTGTCGATAGGGGCAAATTTGGGCAGGAAGGCCGTGCCACCCGTAGCGTCGGCAAATTGCCGCATATTTTCCTGCCCGAACAGGCTCATTTGATTTAGCTGATACGAGCTGCCCGCCGGATTGATCGAGTAAAACACGGTATCGGCATTTTGCAGCGATTTTAAGACCCGCAGACGCTCCTGTTTGCTTGCCTCGTTTCGATTTGCCACGGTCAATTGGTACAGACTCTTGTTGTCGAGCGTATTTACCTTTTCACCGATCTTTCGATAGCCATCCTGAATGGCCCTGGCAATGCCCTCACTGTTAGTATCTTCGCCATCAGAAATAACGACCGCGACACGGCGGGTACCTTCAGGAGCGTTCTTTCGCAAATACTCTGCCGCGGTGCCGACACTGTCGTAAAAAGCTGTGAATTCCTTTGTAGGCGTTATCGATCGCAGACTGACGATCGATTTGTCGGCGGTGTCACGAGGTTGAATGAGTAGTGGTTTGCCGCCGATCGTAAATATCGTGGCCCGGTCATTAGGCCGCATCACGTCCTGTAGAAATGCCGCCGCCGTCTCCTGTTCGAACTTGAACATCGCGTCGGTGCTCGCCGAGATATCGAAAAGCAGCGTGATCTCCAACGGAACGACGTCCGCGGTACCGATGCTCTCGATCGTTTGAGGACGATTCTCTTCCAGGAGCTTAAAGTCCGCCGCTTTCAGACCCTGGACGGGCTGCCCGGTTGCATCCGTGACCGACACGGGAACCACGATCAGCCGCGATAAGACCTTTATAACCTCGTCGTCGGGTGTTGCCTTAGGCTTTGGCGTTGGCGCAGGCGGTTGGGCAAACACACATAACTGCGAGGCGATCATCGCTATCGCGACAAATATAAATTGGTTGATACGACGATCCATTGTTTTATGCGGCAGCGGAGAATTAAACACGGTTAGAGGGTATTCGGGGCGAGTAAATTTAGATCTCGCCCCGTCATACCCTCTGGAGAAACCGAATTAATGATCGGTCGTCGGTTTAACCTCGACATTCTGATTGATGCCGCGGCTTACCATTAACTTGACCTCGACGCGGCGGTTCTGTTCACGGCCCTCAAGGGTCGAATTATCCGCAACCGCCTGTAGATCGCCATATCCGTACGACGTACTCATGCGACGAAGAGGTACATTGTGCGTTTCGATAAGGTAATCCTTAACAGCCTGTGCTCTACGTTCGCTTAACACCTTGTTGGCCTTTGCCTTACCATCAGACGACGCAAAGCCCGTTACTTCGATAACATAACCTTTGAGTGTCATCGCGGTGGTCGCGACCTGATCGAGGGAAGTCTTTGCCTCCGGCGAAAGGATGGCGCTGCCAACCTTAAAATTGACGGTCGCCGTTGTCTGCACAACGTAATCGTCAAGATCGCCAATACGCTTGTTAGTGGCATTTACGCCGGCAACTGCGGCGTCCGCCGTGTCCTGAGCCGCCTTGGCACCACCTTTTGCGGCGTTCGATATGGCCATCAGCTCATCGATCTGTCCAGACACGCGTTGAGCATTCTGCTCAGCGGCGGTAATTCTTTCCTCGGCGGGAGCTACGCGGGTATCGATAGCCTGAGCAGTCTGCAGACTCGTCTTGTCAAACCGAACTTTGTTAACCGAGATGCTGCCGCTGCTGTCACCGACGCCCTCGACCTCCATATTCAGGCCACGCACGATGGCGGTGGCGGCATACTTGTCACCGCCAAAAAAGCCATTGCTCTTGACGCTCGCATTGGGTGCGACAACGATCTTTGTGTCGACGCCGACAGTATCGCGGACTATGAAAGTGCTGTCGTTTTCTTTTGATACGACGACTCCTTTAATCTTATATTTTTGCCCGGCGACGGCGGACCGAAGCTGCGCGTTTTGGGCGAAAAGGCTCACGCCCGATATTATGACTGTTAGCAAAATCGCAGATAGTTTCTTATACATTATAACCTCCCAAGGGAAAACAAGATTTTTGATTTGAACCACGACAACCCCTATCGCATAGACGCTAATTCGGCTCTGCGGGTTGTCAACCGAAAGAACACAACAAGTTTATTCGAAAACCAAGGTTCCTTATGTCGTGCATCAGACATTCAAATGGCTTTCGCAGCCAACCGTTTTTCGCACTCTACTAATAAGAGCATATAGGAAACGTGTAATCATGGGAATAGTTTTTTCATTTCCATGCATCCGACCGGCTTAGAACGCAAAAGGAGCATGCTCAAGATATTGCTTCAGATAGGCCAAAAACCTTTCGGCATCGGCACCGTCAACAACGCGATGATCGTAGGTGAGTGCAAAATACGCCATCTGCCGGATAGCGATATAGTCGTCACCGTCCGCCGATGTCAGGACCTTGGCCCGTTTTTCGATCGTGCCGGCGCACAAAATGGCGACTTGCGGCTGATTAATGATCGGCGTTCCAAACAGGCCGCCGAAAACCCCTGGATTTGTGATCGTAAACGTTCCGCCCTGGACCTCGTCCGGTTTTAGGCGTTTTGTCCGGGCACGGTCGGCAAGGTCATTTGCCGCGATCGCAAGCTGCGAGAGCGACAGCGTATCGGCGTTGCGGATAACGGGGACAATCAGGCCCCAGTCGAGGGCGACCGCCATGCCGAGATTGATGTCGCCTTTGTACACTATATTGTCGCCATCAACCTGTGAGTTAACGATGCGAAACTCACGTATCGCCGCCGTCACCGCCTGAAAAATGAAGGGCATAAACGTCAACTTCGTGCCAAATTTCGCCTGAAATTCCGCCCGATGGGCCGTGCGAAATTTTGCGACATTTGTCATGTCGATCTCGTAAACGCTGGTCACATGAGCCGATGTCTGCTTAGAGAACGTCATGTGCTCGGCGATCTTTTTACGCATCACTGACATTTTTTCGACGCGATCTTCGGTCGTAGTTATTGCGGCCTGTGGTGGCGTAAATGTCGGGGCAGCTTTTACCGCGGGCGGGGCCGAGAACGCGGGAGCGGTTGCGGCACCCTTTACGAGCAGATCTTGCGGACGGAGAGCTGCACCGGTTTCGATAAACGAAAGGATGTCGTTTTTAGTCACGCGGCCGCTGATGCCGCTGCCCGGAATACGGGTTATATCGACGCCATGTTCTTTGGCGATGTTGCGAACGAGCGGGCTGCTTTTTGCCCGGCGAAGGTCATCGACCGTTAACTTACCGTTCACAACACTATTCGATGCTACGGCCGCAACGGCTATCGGCTGGGCTGGCGGTGGTTCCGGTTTCGGAGCTTGCGCGACCGGCTCGCTTGCGGCCCCACCCGCTACCGTGGGTGGTACTGACCCAGGACTCGGGGCTACAGCGCCGCCCTCGGCACCTACAAGAGCCAGCACCGATCCGACCTCAACCGTTTCGCCTTCCTGAACGTTTATCGCCAGCAGCGTCCCCCCGACCGGCGATGGAACCTCAGCGTCGACTTTGTCAGTCGAAATTTCGAGCAAAGCCTCGTCTTTTTCGATCTTGTCGCCGACCGATTTCAACCATTTTGAAACGGTTCCCTCGGTGATCGATTCGCCCATTTGGGGCATGACGACTTCGGCGGCGGTAGCAGTAGCGGCGGCACGTACAGGAGCAGCCGCAGATTCTTCGTTTGTCTCTGGTTCTGTTGCAATATCAGGCTCCACCTCTTGTACTGCTGCTGCCGGTGCCGGTGCCGCTGCGACTGTCGCCGCCGCCGGCCCACTGCCCACCGACGCTTCGCCCTCTTCGCCGATGATGGCGACGATTGTTCCGACCTCGACCGTTTCGCCTTCCTGAGCGCGGATCTCAAGCAGAATACCGGCACTCGGACTGGGCACCTCGGCGTCAACCTTGTCGGTCGAAATTTCGAGGACGGCCTCGTCCTTTTCGACGCGCATCCCAACCTCTTTCAGCCATTTAGAAACAGTGCCCTCGGTTATCGATTCGCCCATCTGGGGCATTACGACTTCAATGCTCATATGATCTCCGTACAGAAAACAATCTCAACCTACAGAATACAAAAATTCCTCCCGTATGAGAATTCAGGCGGCGGTTTGCGAAGCCGCGATCCGATGTCCCGAACCGTTGCGATTAGCCGTGTTGCACAGATAAAATTACGTGATATTTGTGTTATACTTCTGACGGTACGAGATTGGATCTTCGATAATTGGAAACTTACGTTAGGATTACCACCCAAAAGTGTAAACTTTTTTCAGGACGACACAGGGTGCAAAATTGAGAGAAAAAAATGTTGGGACAGTGGGACAGTCTTTGCAAATCCTTGTAAATCCACTGAATACAGTAGTTTACTTGAAAAAGGCCATCAAGGGCTGTATCGCAACCGGATACAAATCTCGATTTTGTGGTTCGTTTGTGGTCATAAGCGGATACAAAACCTTTAAGGAGCTGGCAAATTATGAAACGTGACATTCTCATTTCGATCAAACTCGAGAAACGAGCGTCGGCCCGATGGCGGTCGATTCGGACGCACGGTAAGCAGGCGAGAGCGCCGACAGCAGCTCGTCAAAAACCGCTCGCACATTTTCGTAATCCCGCTTATGGTTTTATAATGAAGTGATAACTAAGTTTTATAAATCAGGAATAATTTAGGAGTTAGATAATGAAGATCGGATTACCGAAAGAGATAAAAGATAACGAATACCGCGTTGGCCTGACGCCGGCGGGTGTGCAGGCGTTGGCCCATGCGGGCCATACGGTTTACGTGCAAAAGACGGCGGGCGAGGGCTCGGGGTTTAAGGACGAGCAGTATGTAAAGGCTGGCGGACAGCTGCTGGATACGGCGGACGAGATCTGGGCAGCGGGCGACATGATCGTTAAGGTCAAAGAGCCAGTCGCACCGGAATATCCGCGGATGCGTGAAGATCAGGTGCTGTTTACCTATCTGCACCTCGCTCCCGAACTAGAACTGACCAAGCAGATGCTTGACCGCAAGGTGACGGGCGTCGCTTATGAAACAATCACGAGTGGCCGCCGTTTGCCCTTGCTGATTCCGATGTCCGAGGTTGCGGGCCGCATGTCGGTGCAGGTCGGTGCGACATATCTTGAGAAAATGAATGGCGGTCGAGGCATCCTACTCGGCGGCGTTCCGGGGGTTCCGGCGGCAAATGTCGTCATCATCGGCGGCGGCATCGTGGGAACTGAAGCAGCGAAAATGGCCGTCGGTTTGGGAGCTAAGGTCACGATCATCGACCGCGATCTCGACCGTTTGCGTCAGCTCGACGACATTTTCCTGTCGAAGGTGCAGACGCTCGCCTCGTCGCGTTATGCTATCGAAGAAGCCATTTCACATGCCGATCTCGTTATCGGAGCTGTTCTCGTCGTTGGTGCCGCCGCTCCTAAACTGGTGACACGCGATATGCTTCACTTGATCCCTAGCGGTGCGGTTCTGGTCGACGTCGCCGTCGATCAGGGCGGATGTTTTGAGACGACACACGCGACGACGCACTCAAACCCGACCTACTATGAAGAAGGCGTGCTGCACTACTGCGTTGCCAACATGCCGGGTGCCGTGCCGAGAACATCGACGTTTGCGTTGACGAACGCGACATTGCCGTATGCGCTTGATCTTGCCAATAAGGGATTTGAAAGGGCGATTCGCGAGGATGCGGGTTTACAGGAAGGGGTCAATACGTATGCGGGAAAGCTGACGTATGAGGCGGTCGCAACTTCACAGGGCCTGGAATACACGCCGCTCGATTCGCTGCTTGATTTGAAATCGGCATCGGCGGGCTAAGCTTAAGGCGGTTTTTTAGCCACGAATTACACGAATGCCACGAATCAGATATCTTTATTCGTGACATTCGTGTAATTCGTGGCTAAATTCTTTCCTTGCCAACGTGAAGGATCAAAACTTACACTAAGTAGTTTCGATATGTACGAATTTGTGGTCACACCAGCAGTCACACAGCTTCGCCGTCCCGGCGTGATCATTACCGAGGTCAATGGGCTGGCGGTCGAGCTGGAACTGGAGCCAAATGACCGGATCGTCCGCGTCAATGGTCGGCCTGTGCGTGACTATCTCGATTTTCGGTTTCAGACGGCGGGCGAAACGGATCTGACATTTCACGTCAAAAAACCGGATGGGCAGACGATCGAGATCGAATTTGACCGCGACGAATCCGAGGATCTCGGCCTGATGTTCGAGCAGATCGTACCCCGGCAATGTGCGAACGAATGCATATTTTGCTTTTGCAAGGGAAACCCGGAGGATGCGAGGCCGTCGCTTTTTGTTCGTGACGAAGACATCCGGCTCTCATTTCTTTACGGCAACTACACGACACTCTCGTCGATCACCGAAGACGAGATGAAACGCATCATCGAGCAGCGTCTCTCGCCGCAATACGTCTCGGTCCACGCGACGGACCTCAAAACGAGGGCATATTTACTAGGCGTTGACGAATCGCGTGCCGATATCTCCGACAAGTTGGAGCGACTGCTCGCTGCCGATATCGAACTTCATGCTCAGGTTGTCTTGTGTCCGGAGATCAACGATGGAGCGATCCTCGAAAAGACTTTACGTGACCTTGCCGCCCATTATCCAAGCGTCGTCAGCACCGCCGTCGTCCCGGTGGCTCTGACCCGCTACAACACCGACGAACGCCTGACCCGCGTCACGCCCGAATTTTGCCGCCGCACGATCAAGGAGGTCGAAAAGCTGCAAAAGGAATTTCGAAAAACGCGGGGCGTAACTTTTGCCTTCCTGGGTGACGAGATCTATCTCAAAGCCGGTGCCGAAATACCGTCACGGCGGCATTACGGGAACTATCCGCAGATCGAAGACGGTGTCGGTATGGTGCGGTCGTTTCTTACCGCGTTTGAGAAGATATCGTCAGTACCGCCCGCAGTAGCGGGTGGTTTAATACGGAGGCCCCGCAAGGTAGATCATCGCACTCATTTGGCGGCGATGGTTCCTGAGACAGTTGGCAATGGCGACGTAAAACCACCCGCTACCGCAGGTGGTACTGACATGCATGGCACGCTGCTTACCGGCGAAATGTTCGCACCGATCCTGCGTGAGCAGATCGACAAATACAACGCATTGACAGGATCGCGGCTGCATGTGGTGGCAGTTCCGAATACCTATTTTGGCGGTGATGTCTCTGTCGCCGGATTGCTGACGGGACAGGATTTTTTGAAGGTTCGGGGCCAGATCGTCGGAGATTTTGCCGTTATCCCAAAGGTCACGATCAAATCTGACGAGCCGATCTTTCTTGACGGGATGACCTATGACGATCTTAAAGGGCAGTTTGACCTACCCACCTACGACCTCGACACTGACGGCTTGATCGAAATGCTTTCAAGGTTGGACCTACCTGCGTGAGCGAATCTTTTGCAGAAGCCCGCGCGTGAGCAAGGGCGTACATCCAACTTGAGAGTTACGCCCTTGCTTACACGCGGGCTGCGGCATAGACATCAAGACGGTTCGCACTACTTTATAAAGTTGTAGACGATCACGCCTGTGACCTTGATCGGAACGTTTGACAGAAGTGTCGGGGTAAATCGCGAGCTGCGGGCGGCGACCTCGGCTGCCGGCCTTAGCAGGACATTCCCGGTGATCGCGCGGGCAGAAAGAACTCGGCCTCCCTCGTCGATCAACACCTGAACCTCGACCGTTCCCTGGGCATTGACAGCTTTCGCCGCCGCGGAATAGGCCGGTTTGACCAAGTTAGACGCACGACCATTGATGACGCCGAGCGATTTCGCGATCGGCGGTTTTGCGACCGGCGGAGCTTTTACCGGCGGCGGCGGATCTACTGTGGGCGTGTTAGTGGTAACCTGCGGTACCTCTGCGAGGCCCGGGCCACCGGTTCCCGGACCGTCGTTATTTCGGCCGGAGCCATTCGAGGCCGGATTCGAATCCGTGTTCGAGATGATAAAACTCTTATTAGGCCGTGCTGCCTGGCTGTTCTTTATGACTGACACGGTGTCCGGTACGATGGGCGACTCGCTAACGTCCTGCATATTTACTTGACGCGTAGGCAACTGGCTTGTCGAACGCGTCTGAGTTTGCGGCAAACGCGGCTTAACCGGTTCCGGTTCGGTGGCGACCATATCGGGTGGCGGGATTAACTCGACCAGCTCAAATTCGCGATTGCCTAATCCGTAGTCAGAGGCAAAGATGCTAAAGACGACGGCCGCCAAAAACAGCACGCCGACCACGAGCGAAGACACCATAAAATAGTTTCGCCGATTCTTAAAGTCCGCGCCCGCGGCGTCGGAAACGATCAATTTATCAAACATTTTTTATCCTCCCGAACGCCGGTGCCACGCGTTCGATTATTTAGACACCGCAAATGAGGATTTGTTCCCGGCCGGTCAGCGGTATCTAATGTCGGGGCGGCGTGATACTCTAGCGCGTGATCAAAAGAACAGAAAGTAAAGAAGGCACCGACCGATTGAGGCTATTCGCCGAGATCTACAGCACAAAGATAAAAGCGAGACCCGTTATGGAGATAATTGCCCGGTACGATTCGATGACCGAGGCTAAGCTGGAACTGGGTGAACGCGAGTTTGCCGAAAATACGATCGACGCCGGAAAGCTCGATATGCTGCTACATCCCGAAAATTACCCCGCATCGCCGCTCAAAGCCGTCGCTTAAGTAATGGTGAATGATGAGTGTTGTATCTCAAATTCACCCTTCATCACTAATAATTATGCCTTTATACGATGTTTACGTGACGTGCGATCAGTGCGGCCAGCCGCATTCGGTGCATGTCCAGGTGACTCTCGACGATGCTGACCTTAATAAGGCCCGGCTCCGCGACGTGTATCCCGGCGGCGAGATGCCGCCCGCAATCGCCTTTATGCAGACCAACAAATACCGCTGCCCGCACACAAAGCAGCTTTTCCCCGCGAATGATATAGATCTCGCTATGTTGATCGCAGCGTAAAGTTATGATTTCGAGGGATGGTCAGAGCAAGGAAAGCAAAAATCGCCTGAAGCGATTCGCCGAAGTTTATCTCGCCAAGATGACCGGATCGGGCACGGCGGTCGAAGCCGTATTTCACGCGATGAACGAGGCTGGACTTTTTGGCTGGGAACGTACCATCGCACAGGAATCGGTCGAGCGCGGCAAGGTCGAAAAACTCCTTCATCTTCAATAAATTTTTCTATTAAAATTACTCCGCATTTTTGATGGCGATGATCTCGGCTGCGATCGAGACGGCAATCTCTTCGGGGGTATGCGAATCGATAGGTAGGCCGACCGGCGTGTGAATACGGTCGAGTCTATCTTTTGCCAAACCATCTTTTTCGAGGGCCGTTAGCAGGGTTTTCATCTTCGCACGGCTGCCCAGCACGCCAAAATATTTCAATTCGTGTTCGATGAGCTGCCTTATTACGATCTCGTCCGATGCATATCCGAGGGTCATCACAGCGACATAAACATTTGAGCCTCCTCGAATTAGCCCACCGACCGCCTCGTAACTGCGGATAATCTTGATCTCATCGGCGAACCGGTTTTTTTCGATCGTGTTGAGTTCGGGACGGTCATCGAAAATGGCGATGTGAAAATCCATCCGCGACATCATCTCGCTGAGAGCCAGCGCACAATGGCCTCCGCCGACGATGTAGAGCTGGTTTTTGGCTCCGAGTTTTTCGATGTAGGTGAACTCGGTTTCATTAATTTTTTCAAAACGAAAATCGTTCGGAGTTCCGTCTTTAGTCGTCAAAATACTAAAATCACCGGGAGTAATGGAAAGCAGCGAAGATGCCCGATTTTTAAGGGAAGTGATCGCCTCATCGACGGCGTTTGAATCACTTGGTCGAAGTAATTTGAACAAAACCGTCTGTCGCCCTGAACAGATCATGCCGCTCGAATTTGGAATGTTTTTACGATGGATCTGCTCGACTAACTCAGAAGTAATTTCAAATTTCGAATTATGAATTTGAGATTTTGCGATCTCGACTAACCGCACCTCCATCACGCCGCCACCGATGCTTCCCGAAAGCTCTCCGTCCGCAGCGACAGCCATCTTGTAACCGGCCCGGCCCGGACTGCTGCCAGCGCTTTCGGCGACGACGAGCAGCATCACCGGGCTGTTTTGCCTTAGCCGGTCACGGACGAATTGCCAGAGTTCGAGTTCTTTTGCCACTAGTGAGAAGTTTACCGCAGAGTCGCGCCTATGCCGAGGTAATTTCGAACAGGATATACAGGATGAGCATGCTCGAAGCCAATCACAATCCTGTTTATCCTGTACATCCACTTTGAATCAATCGTCGGGATAGAGATTCTTCAACACCTTTTCCGGCGTAAACGGCAGGTCAAATGCGGGCGAGCAGTCAGTGAAGGCCCTGACGGCGTTGCGGATGGCAAAATACGCGCCGATGCCGTACATCAGCGGGGGTTCGCCGACTGCTTTGGAGTTGAATATAGCTAGGTTTTCTCGTGTCGTTTCGAGCGGAAGAATTGCGATCTCTTTTGGGACCGAATAGATATCGGGCACCTTGTAAGTCGAGAGGGCGTTTGAACGCAGATTGCCGTCCGCGTCGTAAACGACCTCTTCCATCGTCACCCAGCCGAGGCCCTGGACGATACCGCCTTCGATCTGGCCATTATCGACCGCCGTGTTCATCGATGTGCCGAAGTCGTGACAGCATTTTACATAATCGACTTCGTAACGTCCGCGAAGGCAATCGACCGTTACGCCGACGATGGCCGTACCGTAAACATGATATGCAAACGGATGGCCCTTGGCCGTGCTCCAGTCAAAATGAATTCCTGCCGTTGCATAATGGCTGTGTTCGCTGAGGTTTACACGTTGGAGATGAGCCTCCATGACGAGTGTTTGCCAAGCAAGGCCAGTCTTTTCGCCGTTCCGATACACAAAACCGTTTTCGAGTGAAAGGTCTTCGACACTGGCGGCCTCAACTAGGTCCTTCGCAATTTCAAACAAGCGGTCACGAATCGTCTCACACGCGATCTGCGTCGCTTTGCCGTTGAGATCGGCGGCGGCGGAGGCGGCAGTCGGACTTGTGTTGGCGATGCGTAAAGTATTGGTGGTATGGACCTTAACGTTTTCTATCGGCTGGCCGAACATTTTGGCGGCGACCTGAGCCATCTTTGTATTCACGCCCTGGCCCATCTCGACGGCCCCGGTCGAAACCGCGACGCTCCCATCCGTGTAAACGTGGACGAGCGAACGAGCTTGGTTCATCGGCGTTTTGGTAAATGAGATGCCAAAACAGACCGGCATCAGTGCGACGCCTTTTTTCAGGTATTTTGATGAAACGTTAAATTCATCGGCCTCTTTTTGTAGGTTCGCAAAACGGTACTGAGCGTCGGCCTGTGTCCACGACGTTATCGCATCGCTCTCGGCTTTTTGGCCGTAAGGGAATTCGTCGCCGTCGGTGAGCAGATTCTTACGCTGAATTTCCGACGCAGGCACTCCAAGTTTTTCAGCGGCGTGGGCGATTGCCGATTCGATCACAAACATCCCCTGCGGCCCGCCAAAGCCGCGAAACGCCGTGTTCGGCGGCAGATTTGTCCGGCAGCAATAGGCGGTCGCGGTGACGTTGGGGACAAAATATGAGTTTGTACAGTGAAACAAAGTGCGCTCAAGCACGGGCGGCGAGAGATCGCACGATGCACCGGCATTCTGATAAAAGCTGGCCTCGTAGGCGACGATCTTGAGATCGGCATCGAGCCCGATCTTGTAATCCGACGAATACGGATGCCGCTTGCCGGTCATCCGCATATCTTCCATGCGGTGAAGGGCATATTTCACCGGCCTTTTCGTTAATTGTGTTGCAACCGCGACCATGCAAGCCCAGGGGTTTGCCTGATCTTCCTTGCCGCCAAATCCGCCGCCGAGCCGCTGCACGTCAACCTCGACCTGATGCATCGCAAGGCCCGTCACGCGACAAACCGCACGCTGAACAGCGGTCGGCCCCTGTGTCGAAGAATAAACACGAATGCCCCCACCTTCCATCGGGACGGCATAGGCTCCCTGCGTCTCGATGTAGAGATGCTCTTGCCCATTCTGCTCGGTGGATCCGGCAAAAACATGTTCACAATTCTTGAATGCGTCTTCCGTGTCGCCGAGTTTGAATTTTTTGGGTGGAACGATCAGGTCACCCTTTGCGGCGGCGACGCGCGGGTCGGTAATGGGCTCGATCGGCTCGATCTCGGCCGTGATCTTTTTTGAGGCTTTACGGGCCATCTCCTCGCACGTCGCGAGCACGATCGCTATTGGCATTCCCTGAAAATGGACGTCCGTATCTGCCAGCAAAGGTTCGTCGGGTACAATGCCGCCGATCTGGTTTTCGCCGACGAGGTCTTTGGCGGTGATAATGCAAAAAACACCTTCGTACCTTTCGGCCTCGGCAGTATCTATTGATTTGAGTTTTCCGTGGGCGATTGGCGAATCAAAAACGCATGCAAACAGCGTCCCCTGGACGAGCGGTATGTCATCCAGATAAATGGACTCGCCGCGAACGTGTGAATGTGAATCGATGTTTTTCATTTATTCTTTGACTATTGAGGATCCCCAGCCATCGTAGTCACCATGTGCGTCTTGGGCTTTTTGCCAAAGATATAAAACATAGTCGTCAACACTCTGTGAGTCGACCGGATCGTTGCGTTCCAGCGAAAGAATCATCTTGTAATCACCCGCGTCTACAAATTCTTTTTGGGTCTATGGTAGTTAAGCTATTATAAAGGAGAATATCTTAGCAAAGTCAAAAGAAG
>JANYIL010000288.1 GCA_025362075.1 Chloracidobacterium sp. | reverse complement strand
GCGATCGCACCGGACGAGACGAGCACAATGTCATACTCATCGCGAAGCGTGAGTATTTGACGACCGATGTCCTCGATCTTGCCGCGTGAGATGAGATTCGTACCGCTCGTCAGCGTCGAGGTGCCTATTTTCAGGACGAGTTTCTTCTTCATTTTTGTGCGTTTTTCCCGTGGAGAGGCGAAGAGGAGGTTAACAGGGATAAAGGAGATAAAAGGGATATGAACAAAATGCCTATCTTTCCTATCCCCTCAATCTCCTTCATCCCTGTTAAAAATTCTTTAAGCACCTGCCTAGTCATCATTCGGCTTATTGTCCGTCAATTTCTTATTTGCCCGTCGCCAAAGACAAACCATTTATTCGTCAGTAGATGCTCGGTGCCGAGGGGGCCGCGAAAATGGAGTTTCTGAGTCGATATAGCGATCTCCGCACCCAAGCCAAATTCTCCGCCGTCGGTAAATCTCGTTGACGCGTTGTGATAGACGGCCGCACAGTCAACCTCATTTAGAAACGTGTCCGCCGTTTCGCCATCTGCCGTGACAATAACGGCGGAATGCCCGCCGGAATATTCGTTGATTGTCTCGATCGCTTCTTCGGTTGAGGCCACGATGCCGATAACGATCTTTGCCGACAAAAACTCCTCGTACCAGACATCTTCGTCAGGTACAAGCAAAACCGTCGGATCTATCGCAACTACATCCTCGTCGCCAATAACCTCGATATTTTGCTCTCGCAAAGCAGCGATCAATTGCTTAGTTTTCGTTTCGAGATCAGGCAACTGCTCATCTATCAGTATCTTATCAAGTGCATTACAAACGCTCAGACGCTGTTTGCCGTTGACGGCAATTTTTACCGCCATTTCAAAATCGGCTTCGCTATCGATATACAAAAAGTTATTTCCCCGGCCGCTGACGATGACCGGAGCATTTGAATTTCGCAGCACAAAATCGATCAACGCCTCGCCGCCGCGCGGAATGACGAGATCGAATTTTTCGTATTCGCCGCGAATAAGCTTCTGCGTTTCTTCGCGTGAAATGTCGAGATAGCTGACAAAATCTGGGGCGGCGTTATTTTCTCTTAGTGCGAGCCGCCAAAGATTCGCGAGAAAAAGATTGGTGTTTCGGGCCTCTTTGCCGCCTTTGAGTAGGATCTTATTTCCGGCTTTCAGAGCAATGATAGCTGCCTCGACGCAGACGTCAGGACGGGCCTCAAAAATGATAAGGATCGTCCCAAAAGGCACTCTCCGGTTCTCGATCCGCAAACCGTCCGCTCGTGTTTGTGCCGAGATCGCCTGTCCGACCAGATCGCGTGCGTCGATCACGCTGCGGACGGCGGCGATCATTTTATCGACCTTTGCGTCGTCAACCTTGAGCCGGTCGAGTATGACCGCGTCGTCCGCCGGGCACGCGGCAACGTCGAGCTTGTTGGCCTCGACAACGCCAGACTTGTTTTCCGCCAAAAGCCGTGCCAGACTGCCTAAAATACTGTTTCTTAAAGTCGCACTCATCTCTGGTTGAAAGTTTACTATATTACCAACGCCGGGGCGGTTTCGCGATCAGCCAAAAGTAGACTCAAATCGTATGAAAATCAAGATCAGCACCGCCGTTCTGTCATTTTTAATTGTCACCGTTTTTCTCGCGGCACACGGGTTTGCGCAAGGTACGCCGCAGCTAACGCTCGAGGACATCTACGCCCACGGCACCTATCGTGCCAAAGGCTTCGGGCCGGTGCGCTGGATGAAGGACGACCGAGGTTACTCGACGCTCGAAGCAAATAAAGATTCTGGCGGCCGCGACATCGTCCGCTACGATGCCGAGACAGGCACGAGATCGGTTGTCGTAAGTGCAAAACAGCTCGTCCCGGCTGGCAAGACCGCTCCGCTTGAGATTGCAAATTACGAATGGTCCGATGACAACAACAAGCTGCTGGTGTTTACAAACACAAAACGCGTCTGGCGTCTCAATACAAAGGGCGACTACTGGGTACTCGACCTCAAATCGGGCAAGCTGCAGCAAGTCGGCAAGACGATGCCCGCATCGACGCTGATGTTTGCCAAATTTTCGCCCGACGCGACGCGTGTCGCCTATGTCAGCGATCTCAATATATACGCCGAAGATCTGAAAACCGAGGCGGTAACCACGCTCACCAACGATGGCGGCAAGAATATCATAAACGGTACGTTCGACTGGGTTTATGAGGAAGAGCTGGACGACCGCGACGGCTTTCGCTGGAGCCCGGATGGCGAGAGCATCGCCTATTGGCGCTCGGACACCAAGGATGTCGGCACGTTTTACCTGATCAATAATATCGCCGATATCTACTCAAAACCGATTCCGCTGCCGTATCCGAAGGTCGGCACGGCTCTTTCGTCGGTCAAGGTCGGCGTCGTTTCCGCGAAAGGTGGGGCGACGAAATGGTTCGACATTCCCGGCAACCCGCAAAACAATTATCTCGCCCGCATGGATTTCATCCCAAATTCGCACGAGGTGATGGTCCAGCAATTGAACCGCCCGCAGAACACCAATAAGGTCTGGATCGGCGATGTCAATACAATGTCGCTGACAAACATCCTGACGGATAAGGACGACGCGTTTCTCGACGTTCACGACAACATTCGCTGGCTCGATCACGAAAAATATTTTACCTGGACAAGCGAGCGAGACGGCTGGGAGCACCTCTTCAAGGTTTCGCGTGATGGCAAAACGACCGAGTTGATCACCAAAGGCGATTTCGATGTGGTCAATATCAACTGCATCGACCCCGCAGGCGGATATGTTTATTACATTGCGTCGCCGGACAATTTCACGCAGCGATATCTCTACCGCAGCCGGCTCGACGGCACCGGCAAGGCCGAGCGGATAACACCCGCAAATTTCGTCGGCCACAATTCCTACCAGATGTCGGGGGATGCCAAGTTTGCGATCCAGACGTTTCAAAATCATGTGACGCCGTCGCGGATCTCGCTTGTGCAGCTGCCGGACCACAAAGAGGTCCGCACGCTCGAAGACAACCACGATCTAAAGGCAAAATTCAACAATCTCGGACTCTCGCAAAAAGAATTCGTCAAGGTCGATATCGGCGACGTTGTCCTCGATGCGTACATGATCAAACCGGCCAATTTCGATCCGTCGAAAAAATATCCGCTGCTTTTCTACGTTTACGGCGAACCGGCCAGCTCGACCGTGCAGGACTCGTGGGGCGGCGAAGACATGTGGCATCAATATCTTGCTCAAAAGGGCTATGTAGTAATGAGCATCGACAATCGCGGCACTAAAGTGCCTCGTGGAAACGCGTGGCGAAAAACCATCTACAAACAGATCGGGATTCTTGCCTCCGTTGATCAGAGCCGCGCGGCAACGAAAATTTTGAGCACATACAGCTTTCTCGACCCATCTCGTGTCGGTATCTGGGGCTGGAGTGGGGGCGGGCAGATGACGCTCAACTGCATGTTCCGCTATCCCGAAATTTATAAGACGGGACTTGCCGTTTCATTCGTCTCCGACCAACGTCTTTATGACGCCACTTATCAAGAGAGATACATGGGTCTACTCGCCGATAACGCAAAGGGCTATCACGACGGTTCACCGATCAATTACGCGGCAAATCTAAAGGGCAAATTGATGATCATGCACGGCACGGGCGACGATAACGTGCATTATCAGAGTTTTGAAATGCTCGTAAACGAGCTGATCAAAAACAACAAACAATTTGACATGATGTCATACCCGATGCGCTCCCATGGTATCAACGAAGGTGCGAACACCACGCTGCATCTGCGCCGGACCATGGAGCGATTTTGGAAAGATAATCTATAAAACAGGAGAAATAATGAGCGTACCTGATTATTATCAACCAATAATGCCGTATCTTGTCATAAAGGATGCGGATGCATTTATTGCCTTTATCAAAGCCGTTTTCGACGCCGAGGAAAAACTGATCGTCCGCAACCCGGACGAATCGGTAATGCACGCCGAGTTTAGCTTGAACGGCGGGACGATCCTGCTCGGACAAGCCGACGACGCCTGGCCGCCATTCCCAGCGCCGATGTATCTGGTTACAAAAAATGTGGACGAGCTGTACGCACGAGGCATCGCAAACGGAGCGACCGGGAATCAGGAGCCCGGCGAACACGGCTACGGCCGCTCGGCCGGTTTTTTAGACCAGTTTGGCAACCAGTGGTGGCTAAACTGGCCAGAACACGGCTAGGCACCAAGCCGTTTCTTCAGTCCTTTCTTCGCCCCTGCCCATAATGATGTAATGATTCCATTGAAAAAACGGCCTCGCGATGGGTGCGATCACGTTCATCCATGCCTTGGTGGTTTTTACGACCCAATCGTATTGAACGCGGGTTCTGTCGGCGGCGATCTCCTCAAATTGCCACAGCCCCCGTCGAGCTCGCCAAAGGCCCGGGCCTCGATCAGCTTGTGCCGTTCGATGCGTACTATCTCGGAGTCAAATTCGAGTTTGTACGGCAGTGCGCTTTTCCACGTTTTCCATCGAATGCTTCCAACGCCATTCGCATCCCCCGCCCTAGTCTCGACACTGCGAAGCACCCTCGCCACCATTCCGGCCAGGCGTTTGCATCCTCTATGACGTCCCAAACTTTTCCTAGGGAAGCATCGATATTCCAGATCGTGACAAATTCGTAGTCGCTCATAAATAGTTCGGAGTTCCAGCTTTAGTTGGCCTTCGCTGAGCGGGCCAACTAAAGTTGGAACTCCGAACGATCATTTCTTTGGGACCGTTTTAGCAAAATAGCCCTGGCGGTGCGTGAGTTTTGTTTTGTCTTTCTGAAGTTGCGGGTTCGTGACTTCGATCTCGATCTTGCGAAATGAGCCGTCGCGGATTTGATTGGACGGCTCGTAGGCGATCAGATACTGCGAACGCATTTCTTCCTGTATCTGCTGAAAGGCTTCGCGCAGCTCGCGTTCGTCACGCGGAAAATAGGCCCGGCCGCCGGTCCGTTCCGAGACCTTGTTCAACGAGCCTCTGTCGACGCCGCTGTAAAAATTGTCGCCGATACCGACCGAGTAAATGATGGCCTCGGATTTCAGCGCGGCCTGGACGGCGTCGTCCAGTTTCTTTTTGCCCGAGGTGTTTACGCCGTCCGTCACCAGGATGATCGCGCGCCGTGTTTTTTCGGGGGCCGGGCCGAGTATCTCGTCGGATGTGACCCATATCGCATCCCAGATCGCCGTCGATCCGGCGGTTGTATCTCCCGAGATCGGCGGCGTCCCGGCGATAACGCCTCCCCCGATATAGCCCGATGGCGGGACAAATTTGACTTTGTCGATCGACCGGCGAAGACGGGACAGGTTGTTCGTCATCCCCTGTTCGAGCGTCGCTTCGCCAGTGAACGAGATAATGCAGACCTCGTCTTTTGCGGGACGCATGACGGTTTCGAGAAATGCCGCAGCGGCTGCCTTTTCCTCAGGCAGCGTTCGCTCCTGAGACGCGCTCGTGTCGATCAGTATCGCGAGGCTCAGCGGCAGATCAACCTGCCGCGAAAACGCAACGAGTTCCTGTGGCTTGCCATCCTCGAGCAGGCGAATGTCGCCCTGCTTGAGATCGGTGAGCAGCCGGCGATTGTGGTCCTGAGCGGTAAATAGGACGTTGACGACCTCGGTATCGACCTTGATGACCTCGTCGTCAGGGGTCGGCGTGACGGTCGGGGACGGGGCCTTTGACACCGGGTTAGGCGGCATCTGCTGAGCGCCTGCCATCGAAAATCCGATCAGCCACACCGCCGAGACGGCCGTTACCACTATCGCCAAAAGAGCGTTTCTCGAAAACATCGCTTAACTCCTACTTCAACGTATCCCTCACCGCCCGATAGCTCGCCTTGGTGCGGATCCTGTATTTGTCGGCCTTTTCCTTGTCCGTAAACCTGACCTCAATCTTTCTGACCCGGCCGTCGTAATTCTGATTGGCCGGCTTGTAGGTCGCTATGTACTGCGACCGCAGCTCATTCGAGATCTTGGTGAACGCTTTTTCAAGGGCGAGCATGTCACCAGTAAAAAAGGCCTCGCCGCCCGTGTCCGCGCAGAGCTGCGTTAACAGTTTATCTTCCTTGTCCTTGACCGTTCCGCCCTGGACCCCAGGCACCGAGCCAAGAAAGCCTGACTTGGTTGAGATGGCAAAGATGGTCGTTTCGGTTCGCTGGGCAATGTCGATCGCATCTTTTAGCTCGGCCCGGCTAAATGTGTCGTCGCCATCCGTGATCACGACGATCACCCGCCGCCCCGGCGAGTTACGCAGTTTCTCGTCCGTAAACTGCCATATCGCGTCGTATAGCGCGGTCTGCGCACCCGGTTTTTTGATCTTATCGACCGCCTTTTGCAGCAGGTCCATTTTGTCCGTAAAATCCTGAACAAGCTTGACCTCGTGGTCAAATGTCATAAAAGCCGCCTTGTCCTTACGCTGCCGGATCACGGTTTGAAGAAAGGTCATCGCCGCCTCTTTCGAAAAGCTCAGCTTACCGACCGTCGATGGCGAAGTGTCCATCAAGACACCGACGTAAACCACGGGATTGGTCGTCTCATCCGAAAAGAAGGTTACTTCCTGCTGGACACCGTCCTCAAATATCGTGAAATCACCCTTTCGCAGTCCCGGCACCAGGTCCTTTTTCTTGTCATCCGTAACGACGATGATCGGCAGCCGCACCTCAAAAACCTTAGTCGGACTGTTGTCCTCAGGCGTCGCCGCGGGTGACGGCGATGGCGACGGCAAGGGCTTTTGCGCGACGGCGGAACCCGCAAGTGCGAGAACAATAAGTGATAGGCAGAGACTATAAAGACGAAGCGTTTTTCTCATAAACGGCAATATTCGATCACAAAATTGACGCACTCTTTCGATGCCGAAAGGGGCCGCTCTTGTTGCCCTGGTGCAATGGGCGAGTATAACAAAAATCGGTCAATTTTGTCAGAGCCGCCTGCGTAAGCGGGCGTGGGAGTGACGCGGAGAAATGGAGACGCAGGGACACCGAGACTTAGTTCTCTGCGTCTCGGCGGTCTCTCCATCTCCGCGTCTCCGTTCCGCCCGCTTACGCAGGTGGTTCTGACTTTGGTCTTTGCGTACATCGCGGCTTTGCGGGAAAATCTTCTCTGTGGATCAAAACATTTTCAGGGAATACGACATCCGAGGCATCGTCGGCCGCCATTTGACCGACGAGACTGTCAGTATTCTTGGCAAAGCGATCGGCACATACCTACACCAAAATGGGGCGAGGCGTATCGCAATAGGTTACGACGCGCGGGACAGCTCGCCCAGGTATTGTGAATTACTCGCCTCCGGCCTTAATCAAACCGGCTGTGACGCGGTGCTCATCGGCATGGTCCCGACGCCGGTCTTATATCATACGGTCTATACCAAGGATGTCGATGGCGGCGTGATGATCACCGGTTCGCACAACCCCCCGAAACATAACGGATTCAAGATCTGCCTCGGCAAGGCCACACTGTTTGGTTCGCAAATTCAGGAAATAAAGGAGGTCGCCCTGTCCGGTCAATTTTCGACCGGAACGGGAACGTCCGACAACCTCGCCGTCCTCGACGATTATTGTCGCGACATCGTCTCGCGGATCGACATGGGGTCGAGAAAGCTCAAGATCGTCATCGACGCCGGCAACGGCATGGGCGGCGTCACCGCCGTGCCGGTGTATCGCAAACTCGGCATCGATCTGATCGAACTGTTTACCAATCCTGATTCGACATTTCCCAACCACCATCCCGATCCGACCGTCACGGAAAATCTCGCCGACCTGATCGCCGCCGTCCGCAAATCCAAGGCCGATCTCGGCCTCGCATTCGACGGCGACGCCGACCGTATCGGTGTCGTGGACGAAACCGGACGCATCATCTGGGGCGACGAACTGATGGTCCTGCTCTCCCGTTCGGTGCTGGCGACAAACCCCGGTGCGACCATCATCGCCGAGGTAAAATGCTCGCAAACGCTATTTGACGACATCGCAAAACACGGCGGCAAACCGCTGATGTGGAAGGCCGGCCACTCGATCATCAAGGCAAAAATGAAGGAAACCAGCGCCGCGCTTGCCGGGGAAATGAGTGGCCACATCTTCTTTGCCGACAGATTTTACGGCTTTGACGACGCAACCTACGCCGGGGCACGCATAATGGAGATCCTTTCGAAAACCGATAGGCCGCTCTCCGCATTGCTGGCCGATCTGCCTAAAACATTTTCGACCCCCGAGCTGCGTATTGATTGCTCCGACGAGATCAAATTCTATGTGGTGAAAAGAATCGCCGAATATTTCTCACGCGACCACGATGTGATCACGATCGACGGGGCCCGCATCGTATTCGAGCACGGCTGGGGCCTCGTCCGTTCGTCGAATACGCAGGCGATCCTTGTCCTACGATTCGAGGCTGACTCGGACGCTCATCTTGGCGAGATCCGTAAAACCGTCGAAATCAAAGTTGCTGAATTCATCGCGGCGATGGCTAAAGTCTGATAAAATTTTGCTATGGATAATTTAGAAACTGCGACGCTGGCGGCTGGATGTTTTTGGTGCGTTGAGGCTGTTTTTGACGATCTGCGTGGCGTGGAGGATGTCTTTTCCGGCTTTTCCGGCGGCCATACGGATAATCCGACCTACGAACAAGTCTGTTCCGAAAGAACCGGCCATGCAGAGGTCGTCCAGATCAAATTCAACCCCGCCGAACTCTCGTTTGCCGACCTTTTGCGTGTGTTTTTCACCGTCCACGACCCCACGCAGCTTAACCGTCAGGGCAACGACATCGGCTCGTCGTACCGGTCCGGGATCTTTTATCATTCGGACGAGCAACGCCGCGTTGCCGAAGAGGTTATCGCCGAGATCAACGCCGAAGGAATTTACGCGGGCCCCATCGTTACCGAGGTCACGGCGTTCGACAAATTCTGGCTTGCCGAAAATTATCATCAGGAATATTTCGCGAACAATCCGAACCAGCCGTACTGCGCGGCGGTGGTAGCTCCAAAGGTCGCCAAGTTTCGGCAGAAATATGTCAGCCGCCTGAAGAAGTAAAATTAGGTTCCAATTTTAATTGGCTGCGAACGCCTCATATAGCGTGTACCCGCCGGAAATAATAAAGATCGCGGCGGCCCCGTATCTTACTAGGTTCTCGGGCAGATTTTTGCCCATTACGATACCGACAATTATTGCAATACCATCGGCGATCACCATTCCTACCGTGCTGCCGAGCCAAACGGCAATAAAACTCTTTTGCTGACTGGCGATCGTGATCGTCATTAACATCGTCTTATCACCAAGTTCGGCTATGAAGAATGTTGTCGCGACAGTAAAAAGTGGTCCAAAACGCGACGGCTTCTTCGTTTCTTCGTCATCCAACTTGTCACCTTTCAAGGTCCACAAACCGAAAGCGATAAACGACATGCCGGCGATCATCTTTATCCAAAATACCGGCAAAGCGATACCCATGACCTCGCCGATGCCTACCGAAAATAAATGTACCAAAAGTGTAGCCCCAAAAACGCCTGTGAGTACGATCCATGGCTTAAAACGGGTTGCAAATGCAAGAGCAACGAGTTGAGTTTTGTCGCCCATTTCAGCGGCAAAGACAAAAAATAGAGCTATCCAAAATGCATTCATAATATCTCCTAAGATAAACCTCACATAGGCCTAAGACCGGCCAAACAAAAAAGAGCCAGACATCAATGGCAGGAGAAATGCCGAAAAGCAATTTCTACTACCACAGGTCTGGCTCTCAGAATTATAATATCTGCTCGCAGAGCGGGTGTCTTTTCGAAACACCAGTATGTCGACATCTGCAGGGCCGCATTTTTCTGCGGCTAAGCTACTCCCCCGTTGGGCGACGATAGATTCTCATGAGCCCCTGTCGTGTGTCAAGCTCTGGTGAAATTCGTCGATAGCATGAGGACATCAATTCGCGCTATTAACCGGGAGCCGAGATTGTGGATTCGCTGACAACCGTTTGCCCAAATTGGATTTGCAGCTCTTTGCACACGGAAGCAACTTGCATCTTTGGCGGTTTTGCTTCAAAATTCGCTAAAAACATTCTTGCTGCCGGGCGTCCCACCTGAACCATCGCAAAACCGGCGCTTTATGGACTCGTGATTCGGAATAAAAACTATGGCTAACTCACTATTTCGCAAAAAATCGATAGCACAGATCCAATCGGATGCCGCTCAGGGATTTGCCGACGCCGAAGCAGCCGGGACAGGGCTCAGGCGTTCGCTTGGTACATTTGACCTGACGATGCTCGGGATCGCCGCTATCATCGGGGCGGGTATTTTTGCGATGGTCGGCCAGGCGGCTTACAATGGTGGGCCGGGCGTGATATTTTTGTTCATTTTCGCCGCTGTTGCCTGTGGGTTTGCGGCGTTGTGTTATGCAGAATTTGCTTCGAAGATACCGATTGCAGGATCGGCTTACACCTATGCTTATGCCAGTTTTGGTGAATTGCTGGCGTGGATCATCGGTTGGGACCTGCTCGTCGAATACGCCATCGGCAACATCGCCGTCGCTATATCGTGGAGCGATTATTTTACGAGTCTGCTTGAGACGAATGGCATACACATACCGTTGCAATACACGATGGACTTCCTGTCGGCCAAACGCGGTTTTGCGGCCGCCAGCGAAGCCATTGCAGGCGGCACGACGTTTGACGCTCTAAAGGCCGTATGTGACGCCAAGGACGCCGTCGTCACCTGCGGCCAACTCGATGGGTACACCGCGTGGACGACCGCTCCGCATATCGGAAGCTGGCCGATCATCGCCGACCTGCCGGCTTTGGGCATCGTGGTTTTTATCACGGCCCTGGTTTACATCGGTATCCGCGAATCCAAAAGAGCGGCAAACATCATGGTTGCCATAAAGCTTGCAATAATTCTGTTGGTTATTATTCTTGGTGCGTTTTATGTAAAAACGGCCAACTGGCACCCGTTTTTGCCGAACGGTTTCAAAGGCGTGATGACCGGCGTTGCGGCGGTATTCTTTGCGTACATTGGGTTTGACGCTCTGTCGACGACCGCCGAGGAATGCAAGGACCCGTATAAAACGTTGCCGCGGGGAATGATCTACAGCTTGCTGATCTGCACGGTCCTATATGTCATTTTGGCGTTGGTGCTGACCGGCATGGTCAATTATACAAAGCTGAATGTCGGCGACCCGCTGGCATTCGTTTTCGGACCTGAGGGCGTTAATATTCCATGGGTTTCGGGCGTCATTGCGGTCTCGGCGATCATTGCCATCGCGACCGTCTTGCTCGTATTCCAGCTTGGGCAGCCGCGTTTGTGGATGGCGATGAGCCGCGACGGACTGCTGCCTAAGATCTTTTCGTCGATACATCCAAAGTTTCGCACACCGTGGTTCTCGACGATCCTGACGGGATTTATGGTCGCCATTCCTGCCCTGTTCATGAACCTGTCGGAGGTCACGGACCTCTCGGTGATCGGAACGTTGTTTGCGTTTACGATCGTCTGTGCGGGTGTGCTGGTCAAGGACAAGGAATTTGCCGGCGAGAAGCGGTTTGTGCCCTTTATCAGCTCGCGGTACCTGTTTCCCGCCATCATGATCGGAGCGTTCGGGCTCGTCTATTATCTGAACCCGGATTTCTACAAAAACCTCTTTGATTTCACCGCGACGGCCGACAAGACTAGCTATGCCATCTTTACCGAAAAGATCCCATACCTCGTGTTTCTGCCGTTTTCGCTCGTCATGGTCATTTTATGTGTCGTCAAGCGGCTCTCGCTCATACCCGTGCTTGGCGTGATGTCCTGCACGTACCTAATGACCGAGCTTGGATGGACCAATTGGTTCCGGTTTGCGATCTGGCTGATCGTCGGTATGGTCGTCTATTTCTTTTACAGCTACAGCCACAGCAAGCTGCATAACGCGCCGGAGTGGATAGCCGAAGATCATCCTACGCCGTAAGAATGTGGGCTGGTTAAAGGTTTACAATTCTTTACATTTTTGCAAGAACCAATTGAGATAGAATGGCGTCTTAACAAGTGGAAAATCTGATTTTAAGTTAAGACTTTAGGAGCTATTTTTATGAAGAAAAGTATTGTGTTTACAGCGTTCCTGTCGCTGTTTGTTTTGGCTGTTGCCGCTTCGGCGCAAAAGGCGCCCGCCGACTTTAGCGGTACGTGGAACCTCGACCTTGCAAAATCAAGTCTCGGCCAGCAGGCCGCGATGATCAAATCGCAGACGCTGACCATTAAACAGGAAGGGACTAAATTCACGACCTCGACCAAGACCGAACGTAATCCTCCCCCGGCAGATGCACCTGCTGGCGGCGGTGGCGGTCGTCCCGGCGGCGGCATGGGCGGCGGCGGCGGTGAGCAGTCGTTTACGCTCGACGGCAAGGAGATGTCGATGGACATGCCTGCTGGACCCAACGGTGCGACCGCTCCGATGAAGATGACAGGTAAATGGGATGGCAGCAAGGTCGTTACTACTACCATGTCGACCCGCACGGGACAGGACGGTACGCCTAGCACGACGACCACCAAATCGACCTATGATCTCGGTGCCGGTGGCAAATCGCTTACTGTTAATCGTGAATCGACGAGAAACGGTAACACCACATCGACGACCAGCGTGTATACAAAAGGCTAATTTAAGCTTTTTTATACTTCGAAAGGCGGGTTTGATCACCCGCCTTTTTTATTCTTTAAATTGCAGTTGTTCGATTATTTCCAGCATGTATTTTTTACCAAGATCGAGGTCTTCGGGTTTCAGGCTTACCGCTCCGACGACCGCATGGCCGCCGCCCCCGTAGCGTTCGCATATCTCGGCGATGTTGTGGGTTCGTGGACGCGGTGCCCACGGGTTTGAACCGACCGAGATCTTTGTGCGAAACGAACTCTGGCTAAGCGAGACCACATACGTTACCTCAGGGTGAAAATAGTATGGAATAAACTTGTTATAGCCCTCAATACCCGTGCCCGTCAGGTCAAAGCTGACAACGCCACGTTCCGAAACGGCTCGTTGTCTAATAATCTCGACCGTTTCCCAATGCTGCTCGAGGATCGGTTTGAGCTTTGCCTGGATCCCTTCGCTGGCAACGATTTCATCGAGCGACTTTTCCGTCAGCATCCGGATAATTTGCTCGACAAATGCCGGATCCTTTTCGCCTTCGATGACCTGCATCAGCTTTAGGGCGGGTGAACGCAGCTCGACGCACTGCGCCGGGGATTCGTATAAAGCCCCGTCGATGATATGAGCCCACTCGATCAATTCGGCGAGAGATTCGTCTTCGAAACCAAACTTTTCCTTTGCGATACGGGCGATAAATTCGGCGCACGATTTACTTGTCGTATCCAGGAATTTCTTCCCCGACGTGTCCGCGATAAAATGCTGTTCGTCCGACGGCGTTAGGAATGCCGATTGGTGATGATCGAACCACCACGTAAGCCGCCCATCCGGGCAATACTTAAAATCGACGATCGCATTCTCGTCTCCGTCAAACTGCTCGCGGTCAAATGCATTGCCCGCCCTGTGCATGGTCGGTGTGTACGAAACATCAGCCCCCTGATGAACCTTTGCCCGGTAAAACTTGGTAAAAATGGCAGCCGACGAAACGCCGTCAAAGCAGTTGCCGTGGTAAAGTATTCTGAGTTTCATTGATATTTTGCAGAGGCCCGCGCGTGAGCAAGGGCTTAATACGAACATTGAATGTTACGCCCTTACTGACGCGCGGGCCTCCGCAACTTGCGGCAAAACATTCTAGGCTAGAGGAAGAGGAGTAGGTTCGTCAAGGAAACGAGTGTGAATATAAGGATCGCAGATACAGAGGACGCAGATTCGCTGGTCGAATTTAACCAGGCGATGGCTCTCGAAACCGAGGGTAAACGGCTCGACACCGAAACGCTGAAAAGCGGCGTCACAGCCGTTTTTGGCGATGAAAAGAAAGGATTTTATGTCGTCGCTGAGACCGACGGCCGCATAGTAGGCGGCCTGATGGTCACGTATGAATGGAGCGATTGGCGGAACGCCTGGTTTTGGTGGATACAGAGCGTTTACATTCGGCCAGAGGTTAGAGGGCAGAGAATCTATGTTCAGCTATATGATTTTGTAAAAACCAAAGCGGCTCAAAACGGCAATGTCTGCGGTTTTCGTCTGTACGTGGAAAACGACAACTCGCGCGCCCAGCGAGTTTACGAAAGGGTCGGAATGGAAGCTTCGCATTATCTGATGTACGAAGAAGGGCTATCAGAACCGCCTGCGTCAGCGGGCGGCCAGTAACTTAATTGACGCGCACCACCATTTCCGAAGCCGAATTCGCCCGTATCTGTCACGGCATCATCGACGACCGCGAGATCATCATCAAACACAACCCAATCGGGCCACCTGATGAGATATTGTTGTGGATGCTGTTGAGTTGCCTGATCAGCTATCTCAGTCTGGCCGAGATCGAAACGCCGTGTTTTTCGGGAAAGGTAGATGCCGGTACTTATAGGAACGCCATACTATTTGTCATGAAAGATAGAGTTAAAAGTGTATTTGATATTGACGAGTATTTGGAGAAATTAACAGCAAATAATGGAAAGGTAGCCGGTTTTGTCGCCGACGGCGACGAACATTAAAGCCTGGGGTGTCGCCGCTTCGGCGGAACCCCAGGTTATAGAATAGAACGGTTCGCTCCCTGTAGGGGAGCAACACCTGCCTCGGTATTGTCAGTCGCTTTCAGCGACCGCTGACGTTCCCGGGTTTGTCCTAGGGTTACACTCGCTCTCGCTCATTTCACCCTAGTGTGGCAACAAAGTAATTATGGTGCGTAGTATTTGGATAATTTCTTGTCGGCGTTTTGTTTGGTGAATTTCCAAATAATTGTTTTCTTGAGTTTGTTTCTTTCTTTTGCCCATGAGTTTATTTGCTTTTTC
>JANYIL010000249.1 GCA_025362075.1 Chloracidobacterium sp. | reverse complement strand
ATCATAGGGAGATACGACGAGCGGCGGATGGCCCTCGAACGTCTCACGTAACTTATGGGCCTGCTTGATGCGTTCGCCGATAAAGTGCGATGCGTTCTCGGCAGCCTTTTCTCTCGCAAGCTTGGGCAAGTACGGCTGCTTGAGATTTTGGGGCACGTCGCGGCCGGTGATGCGATGATATTTTAGGCCGAGATGGCGGCGTTCGCCCTCGGCGTGGAGATGGGGCTTGAGGTATTCGTAACTCGCGTCCCAGCCGATGTCGCGGTAAAATTCGCGGTACAGGTCGTTGCCCGGATAGCCGATCTCAGCCGACCAGACCTGCTGGCTCGTCTCGACATCACGGGCAAAAACAGCGGTGCCGTTCGGACAAACTACGGGAGCGTGGACGCCGTATTTTGGCCGCGGATCGCCGTAGAGAATCGCATGAGTATCGGAAATGAAATATTCAATGCCCGCGTCTTTCAGCAGGTCTTCGACGCCCGGTTCGTAAGCGCATTCGGCCAGCCAGATGCCGCGCGGCTGGCGATGAAAATGCTTTTTGTAATTCGCAACCGCGATCTGTACCTGTGCCCGGCGGGCTTCCTGAGTTGAGATCAGCGGCATAAAACCGTGCGTCGCAGCGCACGTGATGATCTCGATGACACCGTTATCCTGCAACTCGCGAAAAGCATTGATCAGATTGCGATAATAGCGGTTGTTCCACAGGTCGAGCGACGCTGTCAGGTTGTCGACGTACATTTTTGCCGCCTCGACAAACTCGGGGGCCTCGGTTCGCGTGCGAAATTCCTCTTTGACGGCGAGATCGATGAGGTTTCCGAGATGGGCGGTGTAACGCTCCTGCAAGAGTGGATCGGCAAGCATCTCGCACAGCGGCGGCGAGATGTTCATCGCGAGACGCGGTTTTGCTCCCGATTCGTGCAACGAGTGAAAAATGAAAATTAGGGGCAGATAGACTTCGGTGATCGCCTCGTAAAGCCAGTCTTCCTCAAGAAATTCGGGATATTCAGGGTGCCTGACAAACGGCAGATGGGCGTGGAGAATGAGGCTGAAATATCCGGTCGGCATAAGGCTAGAGGTATATTAAAACAGGATGGTCAGGATAAACAGGATAAAAATCAAATATCCTGAAAATCCTCGAGTTTAATTCTCACCGGCTTTTTGCAGAATGAATTGCCACTAGCTTATGATGTTTGAAAATTTGATCCGATAATTCGCATTCCTGTCGCCGAAGGTGACCAAGACAATAGCCTGGGGTAGAGCGAGGCTTGCGAGCGGAACCCCAGGTTAGAACGGAATGACGAACCCGACCCTGAAGGGGTCGAACATCCCTTAAGGTACAGTTGCTCGCCATCAGCGAGCGGACGCACACATTCACTTTTCCCTGGGGTTCCGGCAAAGCCTTCACCCCAGGCTATTTTCTTTGTCACCTTCGGCGACAGGAAGTTGCCAAATTGACGGATCAATATTTAAAAACTTCATAAGCTAGAGGCAATTAATTATGGGAACAGCTCTTCCTGTAGCTTCTCGTACTCACTAACGGGTATCTCAATCGTTTGCATAACACTCACAAGTCTAACATGAAATGCTAGATCTCTGGCTAGCGAATTAGCGAGTGGGAAGCAAGGGGATTATACGGTGAGACAGAGACCGGTACACTCCGTTTCGTATCGAGCGCTTTTGGGAAATTTAGGAGGCTGGCTCCGTAGACGGCCCCACTGAATTGCTGCTCGACAAAATCCTCTTCGTCGATGTCGAAATATTCGTTTAAGGCCGCCGCTGCTTTGCTTGCGAAGAGTGTGTCGGCGTTTGCCGCTAGGATCGCAAACAGCGCCGGGCTAATTCTGTGCCGCAGATCTTCGAGAGTTACTCCGGAGGCGATGGTGAGCATCGCGTAGCGAATATCCTCGGCGGAGATGCCATCGAGATCATGGTCACCGGCAAACGCCGTAAACGCACTGTGCGTAGCCGACTGCGAAGCGGCATGGTCGTCGCCGGCCAGCGCCACGTCGAATGCGTCCTGGGTAAATCCGGCGACATCGAGCACCTCGGCAAACTTTGCGGCCGACACGTTCCAGTCGGCATCGGTCGCCGCACGCGGGCTGGGGACGCGGCGCGGGGTCTCGACGGTGTTCGAATAAATAATGCGAAAATACGGGCGGCTCGGGGCGTAAAAACCGATCTCGGCCTCGTACTGGCCGTCGGGCTCGACGTCGAACCACCAGTTCCCGGCCGCGTCGCACGGGTGTATCTGTTCGTAGCCGCGACGAAGATTCGTCAGCTTTATCACCAGCGTGTAATTGCCCCTGTCGCTGCCAAAAGCCTGTTTGAGCAGGCGCCACGGATTTTCCTTGACCGCCCAGTAAAAATACAGCCGCGTCGGCGTCTGCATCAGCAGGCGGGCCCGGTTTTCGCGGGTCAACTCAGGCAAAACGGGCTCGGCAAGTGCCCGAAATATGGGCGAAAGCTCGACCTGAGGCTCGGTGGCGGCCAGCTCGGCGGTCACGTCTTTCGCGATGGTTTTGGCTGTTTTTTTGACGGTCTTTTTCTTAACTTCCCGGGTCGCGACAGCTTCCGATACTGCTTTGGCGGCACGCTTTTTTACAGGAGAGCTAGGGGCTTTCGCCTTGATCGTTTTGGCGGCGACCTTTTTTACCGGAGCCACTACGGATTCCGCAATTTCGGCAAACGGGTCGACAGTCGCCTTTTTAACAGTCCTCTTAGCTCGCGTCTCAACCGTTGCTAACATTTCTTTCGCCGCAGCGGCTTTCGGTGCCGCAGCCTTCTTAGTAGGCGTTTTTTCCATAACAATACAAACCCCGTAAGCCACGAGTATGCGATTTTTTTCACAAACTTTCAAGCCAGGCGGTGCGGAAGCCCGCGTGTGAGCAAGTGCGTAACGCGCAAGTTGAATGTTACGCCCTTGCTCACGCGGGCTTCCGCAACTTAGGCCGACGCAATCCTATTTTGCCGGTATGACGGATTTTAGCTTGATGTCGATCTTACCGATCTCGGCCCTGATCTCGGAGTGGACGGGCAGATGGCGGGCGTCGTCGGTCATCCATATGACCATCTTGCCCTTTTGCTCAATGAGGCGGCCGGGGCCGAAAACGTCGGGTTCTAGTCGGAAACACTGGACGTTGCCGAGGACCGTTTTTTGTATCTCGCGGGCAGTGACAACGACCGGGAGCTTGTAAACAAGGCCCGAATCGCTGACCGACAGCTCAAATTTTTTACCGATCGCGAGCGTCTGTAGACGCAGATAGTAGACGGCCGAAACCATATCGAGGACATGCTCGCCGATCTCGGAGGCGATGGTCCGCGGCGGTCGCGAACTATTCTTAGGGTCGGTCTCGGTAAACATCACGCGTTTTTGCCCGTAGTCAAAGATCGCCTCGCTATCGCGAACGCGCTCCTTTTGCACGTCGTGCTTGGTGGTCTTGAGAATGCGGAACGACGGATCGAGCACCGATTCGTAATGCTGCAAAAAGCTGTAGCGAAAAATCTTAAGCAAGGTGCCCTTGGACACTGCCTCGCCCGTGATCTTGAGATCGGTCGAATTTGGCATGGTGTCCGCCGTTAGCGTTAGTTCGGCGACCGAGATGCCCTTGAGTATCTTGTTGACCTTGACGTCGTATTTTGTCACCTCGCCGACCAGCGATTTGCCCATCGGCGCAGTGGTTTGAGCAGTCGCGCTCAACACAGCCGCGAGGACCAGCGTCCAAATGATTATTGATCTGTAGACAAGTTCTTTCATCTTACTGCGGAAGAAAATAAGCCTTGGCGGCCAAAACGCCTATCACGAGAAAAACGCCGATGGCGGCCCGGTATTCGCGATATTGCAAGTATAGCTGAAAATCGAAATTCGTGTCCGTATGCTTCCAAACATTGAGACGCGGAACTAACATCGGGACATTTTCAGCGTATTCATCGTATTCCTGCCCGAAAATACGCCGGATATCATCTTTTTCGACGCCCATAACGGGCAAATAGATGCCAATGAACAGGGCGCTGAATAGCAGCGCCAGCCACCAGACACCCGACGCGACCGTAAACCCGACGCCCATCAAAAAGCTGCCGAGGTAGAGCGGATTTCGTGTGTAGCCGTAGGGGCCCGAAATCGCCAGCTCACGAGCCTTACGAATATGCCCCGAGGCCCACGCGCGCATCAGCAGCCCAACCACCGCGACACCCGTCCCCGCCGCCAGCGTCACCACGCCCGGTTGCGCAAACACGATAAAGACCCCCGCGAATATAAACCCCAGCGGCACGCGTATGCGTTGAATAAGGCGTTTGTCGAATTTGAGCATTACTATGTTTGGAGTTCCTGCTTTAGCAGGCCTCCCGTCGCGAATAGGCCAGCTAAAGCTGGAACTCCGAACGTGCCTCTGCCTTCCCGACCCGATCTATTACCGCCGCATACACCGTCTCAACGTCCGAGTCCATACATATCCACTTTGAACAGGTTCGGCGGTGGCAATCGACGCGGCAATCGATGTCGATTCGCTCGACGCAGATGTCGTCGGGGTTTGGGCTGCCGTTGCGCCACCACTCGGTCGGGCCGAAAAGGCCGACGACCGGTGCTCCCACAGCGATCGCGATGTGCGTTGGGCCGGTGTCGCCGCCGACGTAAACCTTCGCACGTTTTACAAGCTCGTAAAAGCCCTTGAGTCCGGGCTGAGCGAGCACGAGGTTGCCGATGCGGCTGTTTGCGGCTACCTTGTCGGCCAGGTCAGACTCTTTCGGGCCGGTCGCTACTATGGAAATCAAGCCCCGCTCCTCCCATAGTTTATCGGCCAATTGCCCAAATTTCTCGGCGTGCCAGAGCTTTGTCACCCAGCCGCCGCCGGGGTTGAGCACCGCAAAATCACCGCCGCCCGCCATCGCGATGATCGCATCAGCCTCGGCCCGATGTTCGTCTGTTATTGCAATCGGAAACTCAAAATTATCGGCCGGCACCTGGATATTCAGGGCACCCGCGGCTAGGGCCAGGTTCTTCCGTATTACATGAATACCACCCTCGCCACCACTGCTGCTACTGCTACTGCCGCTGCCACCTCCCGTCTCGACCATGTCGGTCAGTAAAATTCGGCTCGCCGGTTCCCGCAAACCTTCACGCGAAAATCCCCAACGCCGCTTTGCTCCCGACAATTTCGCGATCGCCGCCGATTTCCAAAGCCCCTGAAAATCGACCGCCACGTCAAATTTAAACCGCCGCAACCCTTTAAGCTGGCTGCTCACATTGAGCAATATCTCCTCGATCACCATCCCGCCCCGCAGGGCCTGAGTATCGACCTCGATGAGGTTGTCGATCAACGGATTGCCCCGCAGAATCTCCGCCGAGCGCTCCTCAGCGACCCACGAGATCTCGGCGTCCGGCAAAGCTTTTCTGATGGCAGCCAGCGACGGCAGTGTGTGAATAATGTCGCCGATGCTGCCGAGTTTAACTATCAAGACCCGCATTGATTTTATGTTAAATGGAAAGAGGCATATAGGTAAACTTGGGTTTGTGATTGTTGTGATCTACGACTTCGGAGCGAGGTAGAGCATCAGTTTCAATTTTTAGCCACGAATGCACGAATAAGAACAAGGGATTTATTAGTGCATTCGTGGCTAGTCTTCATAAGTCCCTGCAGAATATTTCAAACTAATGCACTTCCCGGAGCGATAATTTGTTGTAAAAACTGATATTCAGGCGTATATTTATTTCAAATTCACGTTTCCAGATCAATCTTCTTTGCTCTCGACGGCGACCCATCCGAGGTTTTTCTGTCGGGCGTGGATTGAATATCAAGTCAGGTGACCCGCGGTTGCGGCAATCTGACGTTCAAAAGGAGATTTATCTGTATGTCATATTTCACTTTCGTCCGGGGTTCCAAGTCCATATCGAGGTCGTTTCGCGTCCGTGTGCTGTTTGCCGCGTTCGCGTTTTTTGTTTGCATCGTTGCCGGAGCGAATGTTGAGGCCCAGACGACGGAGATCACATATCAGGGACAGCTTCAGAGTTCGTCAGCTCTGGCCATTGGAAATTATGATTTAGAGTTTTTGCTGTTTGACTCACTGGCGGGCGGGACACAGCTTGGTCCGACACTGACACGCACTGCCGTTTCCTTGTCGAATGGTGTGTTTTCTGTAAGTCTCGATTTTGGGCCCGCGTTTACCGGCGCGACTCGATTTCTTGAGATACATGTCAGA
>JANYIL010000241.1 GCA_025362075.1 Chloracidobacterium sp. | reverse complement strand
CCGTATCGCGGCAGATACCGCGGAACGATGTTGAGCAAACCGGCCATCGCCGACGCCCCCGCAAACCAGAGTATGAGAATCGTGCTGAGATCGTATACGGTCCCAAATATCTCGCCGAGATATTGGTGGCTAATGTACGCGAGAGCACGGCCGTTTGCCTTACCACCCTCGGTCGACGCATGCGCGGCAGTTTGCTCGGCCGTGCAGCCGCAAAATTCCGGAGGTGCGTGAGAAACGATGGTCGATCCGCAATCAATTCGCGGGCAAAACTCTTCCTTCGGGATCAGGACGCTCGTCATAAAACTGCTGCCGATGAGCATGACGCTCATTATCAGAGCAGCGCTCATCAACAGCTTACGCGTGTTGCCGATGCGGTTCGGACGCTTTACGAGCGGCATTACAGATACGCCGGTCTCAAACCCCGAAAGGCCGAGAGCGAGTCTTGGAAAGCTTGTAATGGAAAGTAGAATGATCGCCGCGTACCCCGTGACCTGAAATGGCCCGCCAAACGACATCTTCGCCGCAAAAAGGGCGGTTCGCCAGTCCCCTATCAACTCCGGACGATTGACAACCTCAACCAGCCCCCGGCCGATCACCACCACGTTCAGCACTAAGTAGATCGATACCAAAACAACGGCAATATCGATCGCTTCCTTAAAACCTTTGAGGAAAACAAGGCCGAGCAATGTGATCAGGGCGAGAGTTATAAGGACAGGATGATCGAGAAACGGCAGACTGCTTCTGACAAACGGATTTTCGGTAACGTGGGCCGTGGCGTCCGCCGCCGAGAGCGTTATGGTGATGACAAAATCTGTAGCTACGAATCCGAGCAGAACGAGGACGAACAGCTTTCCTTTCCACCGGGAAAGCAAAGCTTCGAGCATCGCGATAGATCCCTCGCCGTGCGGGCTCTCCTTTGCAACGCGGCTGTAGATCGGCAGCGCTCCGAAAAGCGTGAGGAGGACGAGTATTAGGGTAGCAATCGGAGACAGGGCCCCTGCGGCCAGAAATGCGATACCGGGCTGGTAACCCAGCGTCGAGAAATAGTCGACGCCGGTCAGACACATCACCTTCCACCACGAGTGGCTGTGATGTCTGCCTTCCGGGGCGGCGGGACCTTCGATCTCGGCGACGTTTCCGCTATATAGCCACTTCTTGAACCAGCTCTCTCCGCTAGGCTGCATAACCTCAAAAATCAAAAAAACCGCCGTTCTCAAACATTAGCGGTGCTCTTAGCTCGTTATGATTGCAAATGCACAGTTACCTGACAGTCCCCGAAAAAGGACCATTCCTTTCATCCGGACGAGTCAGATAAATTCTACGCCGATTATCTACAAGGTCAAGTTTGCCCGAGTTCGGAAAAAAGAAGTGGGGGCGACGTCTCCCACACCGTCGCCCCCGAGTTGTATCCTTTCGGACACAACCGTTTGTTCACCGGGAGGTGAACAACATAATTATCCACACGTTTAGCAAAAAACGCAAACGGCCTAAATAGCTTTAATAAACGGTTTGAAGGGAAAGATTAGTTTATCTTTAACGCACCAAGTGCAGCGGTTCGCGAACCGTCCTGGCCGCGTGCAAAGACACTGTAAACGCCGGGCGGCGTCTGGGGGGCAACGACAATATAAAGGCTGACAACTGATACCCCATCGCCGAAATCCTGATTCACCGTGGTCGCGGGTACGGCCCGGATAAAGGGAGACGAAAACTCTATCTCAACCGTTCTGGAATCGAGGCCTTTTCCGCCAACGTAGATGATCTGCTCGCGGCCGTTCTCAACCGAAATACCCGACTCTCCAAGTTGCCCGTTTTGGCCAAAGAAATCCAAGGACAGGAGCGAAGGGCCGACAGATATTTTTTGGTTCAGCGTGGCAGCTTCAGCCTTTTCAACCTTAACGTCGCCAAGTTCGCCACCGAATGAGCCGGTAGCTCCGGACTTTGCCTTCCAATAGAATTTCTGCGTTCCAAGCGGCAAGCCGCCCAAACGAAATTTACCGTCGGCTGCGACTTCGGCCTGCCCCAAAACGCGTCCGGAATCGCCGTCCTCGGCCCACACACGTAAATTCTTAAGCGATTTTCCAACTGGCAGAGTCAATTTGCCTAAAACGACGCCACAGCACTCGTCTTTTTCGGTGTTTGCACCGTACAGGTCACGAACCGCCGATATATCCGATTCCGCTAAGGTTCGTGTTCCGAGGTCAGCCAGCCCAAGAGCTCCCACCTTTGCAAGCTTCTCATACATCACCGAACCGAGCACACCGGAATGCTTTACCCCGAGCAAATGCCCTATTTCATGGGTCAGCGTCGATTGCAGATCGAATGTTCCAAATGTGCCATCCGTCGAGAATTGCTGAAAAGGATTTAAGGCGATGTCGGCTTCCGTAATTACCCCACGGAGGTGAAAAACCCTGGTTTGGGCCGAAACCGCTTGAGTATCGCTGCCAAAGAACAAAACATTTTCCGGCGTACCGGCTACGGTTATCACGCTTGTTCCGTCAGCCTCACCGGTGGGGCTGACGCTTTGCTTGTCCGACCTGTCAAGTTGAAACTCGATGTCCGCCACCGCCCGCCACGCATCGAGGCTCCTTTCGACAGCCCCGATCACGTCGCTGCCGACCTTGATGTTCGGGCTACGTTTTAACATAGAGGTCGAGATCGCGATCTTGATCGTCCGGTCGCTCCAACGAACGCGCGGCTGATCCAGCTTGCCCGCAGTTACGAGCGAAGGCGGACTAGCCAACGCATTCGCGACGAGGCAAACTGAAAACAGGACCAACGCAATTGTGAAACGCAGTCTCTTCATCAAGTATTACTAATTCAAGTTCTCGGCATCGATCCTGCTCACACCTTCGAGGTCGGCAAATCCGACGATCAACAGCAACGAGACGAGAGCCAGGGTCGCGAGGACGTACAATATGGAAATCTGTTCGTACGCGATCAACACACCGATCACTATCGCTACGACCAGCATCCAAACCAGGGCCATCGCTCGCCGGGAAATTCCTTTCTTATTTTGTGCCATTATTTACGCTACCCAATTTTCATCGAAGGCAATTTGCGAACTGACTGTCGACCTTATTAATCTATCACTTTTAACGGGAAATCGCTCCCATTTTTTTTTGTCGTTGCACTGTTCGCCAGCACCGGCGGATATTTGCGTTTTCCGCCGCTCTTGCTCGCGACGTCTATTATATCAAATGACGCGAGAAGTACGTCATCGGTTACGCCCCGTTTTATTTTGTCAAGGTCGACCTCGATCGATCTCGTCTCCGAACCCTCGCGTCGAAATATATTTACTTTTGAGGGGTCAGCATTCTTCGCGAGCCCACCGGCACTAGCCACTGCCCGCGAAACCGTTATGCGGGCCCGTGAATAAACCTGCCGGGGGTTGTTGACCGCCCCAATCACGTAAACCGGCACAGCCCGCGAAACATCTATCATATCGCCGCTCAAAATCTGGACATTTGCCGCTTCTTTACCGCTCAAAAGGTCACTAATTTTGATGGTCATCGTTTCCGAACCGTTGTCCGGCCGCGGGGCAAACGATGCTTTCATCCCTTCCGGGGACGAAATGGCTGGCAGGCAACTCATGTTTCGCGGCCTGAAAATCGATATTTCACCACTCACATCATCTGTCAGGCCCCCGGCAAGCACGAGCAATTCGTTCAGGCGAACCGGACGTTTCAACCGAAAACGCATCGGCGTTCTGACCGCCCCGTCGAGGCGCACGACTGCGCGGTTCGAACGATCCAGTATTCGTACAACGACCTTGGGGTCGCGAAGGATCTTGCTAAAGGCCTTGGCGACCGCCGCCGCGATCTCATCCTCCGACCGGCAAAGGCCGTAAATTGGCTCGTTAAAACCATCCACGCCGTCGAGATAGCCGTCGGATGTCAGCGTGCCACGCCAGTCGAACTCGAAGCCGCCCAGAATATCGACATCGATCAGATCGCCGAAATGAACGAGCTCCTCCTCCGAACGGGGCTGCGGCGTTGGACTTTGGGATGCAACTGCTACCCGCAGAAATAAAATGCAGCAAAATAAAAGAAGCAACTGGACTGGATGATTGCGGCTCACTTGTTTGTGAGATTTCCGGCAGCCTTGGTCTGTTTCTTCTTTCGGCTGCCTGAGCTAGTTTCGACCGTGCCGGGAACGGCAAAGCCTTTAAATTCCCAGTTGCATTTGTCGCACAGGAGGTTGTAGCGAAAAAAAAGTTTAGAGATCAACATGGTCGGACGATAGCCTCGCCTGATCCGGTCACTTTTGCATTTTGGGCATCTCTGGGAAATCATCGGTAATCGTCAGACACTTTTGGTCAAACTCTTTACTATAATGCCTGTCGCCCGCAAACCAAAGCACAGGAGAGGCCGTTTTTAGCTATTTTCGTTTTCGAGGCTCTGGAGCTTTTCTATCTCGGTATTGATAAATGCGGCGGCCTGTTCTCGGTCTTCGTTGTGGATATTGTCGCGGCCGAGGTAAAACAAGGCATCGCGATACAGGCTTCGCGCCTTGGCATAGTCTCCCTTAAAGGCCGCGCGCTCGGCTCGCTCGGCCCAGTGCGAAACCTTTATTGAGACGATCATTTCGGTCAAAACATCGTGTGATTGCAGCAAATTCGATTCCGCCGGATAATACCCCATAGCCGTATCGATCACGTTGAGGGCACGTTGGGCGGCTTCGATCTTCTTGGTTGTGTTTGCAAGGTTGTTTGCGTCGTTTGTCATCGACCGCGACTCGATCTCGGCCCATTTGAGCATATGAAACCGATGAAGATCCGCAGCCGCTGTCCGCCCCTTTAACAGAGAGCTTAGCCGGTTGGAACTTGGCCCGATTGACTTTAGTTCGGTATCGACGCGATCAATGTAATCGGCACACAACTCAAAAACCTCGTGATGCCCGGCCGAAAATTTGTTCAGGACCTTGGCCGCCTCCGACTTTTGACGTATTTCACGAAGGACCGCTGCATTCTTTTCCAGGGTCAATTTATTCTGGCTGCGATTGTCGCCTAATTTGTAATACGCGTCGAAAACGGTGTTATCCATCAATCGCTGCTGCCGTAGAAATTTAGTTCGGGCACGACGCATTATCACTTCTCGAAGGACAACTGCCCCGCATAGCAACAGGCTCGCACTGACACCCGCCGTGATCCATGGGGTATCTTCGTTGGCATCGTGGAGAATGCCCCACATCACGAAAAAGAACGCGATCGTCAAAGCAACGGAAAAGACATAATAATTCGACGCCGGCAGCCAAAACGGCCGTGGGCCCGTTTTCCTAAGCCCGACAGGCCGTCGGTCATAATAAATATCATCCTTTCGATTGGTCAGATTCGGCATCGTTAAAATGGGAGGTCCAGACGAATAATAGTGTTACCTTACGAACAAAATGTCAATGTTTTCGAGGATTTTGGTATAATCTAGTTGTGAAGCGTCCAAAGAAAAAAAGTGCGGCCCTGCGGCCGGTTTTCGACTCTATCCGAAAGCCGACGGCCCCGCCTTCGCAGAAATTCGGCGGCGACGCACCGGAAGAAAAGGTTCACCCCGCAGGGCGGAAATCTAAACACAAAAAGGATCTGGAGATCGAGTCCTAACCTGGTATAAAACTATGGAGACGAAAGTCGATTTTATATGGGCGAGGCCGGAGATGAACGTCACGTTTCGAGCCGAGATAATGCCCGGAGCGACCAGAGGCGAGCGAACGTTTCGGATATCGAAGGTGTTTACCAACGGGCGAGTAAAGTTGCACGATTTTGCGGGAGAGTTTCGTGAGACCGCTTTCGAGCCGATCAATTTCCTTCGCGATAAAGAGAAATAGTTACCACTCGTAGACCTTGCCGATTTCCAGCGTCCGAACCCCCGGGAGCCTCGCCGCATTCAGTTGTTCGACAATTTTTTCGCGGTACATCGGTTTCATGTTTATCACGTAAACCGGACAGTCAACCTTATCAAACTTTTTAAGCTCGTTTGCAAGCCCCTTGGGAGTCAGATGGTGTGAGACTGACGCGAGTTCCGAGAGTTCGTCCGGAAACGCGCACTCGGCCAGGACGGCCCTCAGATCATCGGTCTCGTTGCACAGCTTCCAAAAATCGTCTGTCTCCGCCGTGTCCCCGCTGATCGCGACCGAGCCCTTCCCATCAGAGACGAGATAGCCGTTGGCCGCAACCTCATGATTGACGGCGACGCTCCTGATAGATAGATGGGCGACAGTGAACGCCGACCCCCTCGCAAACTCATGATACTCGACCACCGATCCGTTATCGTTCGAAAGTTCGGAAAAGCGCGGATAGATCGACCAGTTAAAAATGTCACGTTCGAGGATGTCGATCATCTCGCGGGTCGCATGTATGCGTATTGGAGCTGTCAGCGTAGCAAATAGGTCGTCTATAAATAGCGGAAGCCCTGCAATGTGGTCAAGATGAGTATGCGTTAGGATAACGTCGCGAATCTGCTCACGCTGCCGATCCGAGCACGCAAATGCCAGGCTGCCGGCATCGATGGCAACCTTGTTGTCAACGACGATCGACAGCAAATGCTGCCGGACCGAGGCCCGGCCATTTTCGTCGAAAGTACTCGGAAGCAACTGTATCTTCATTAGCCTTTAATCGGTTATGTTGACATTTTATCAGCAAAGCTAGTGGTAATTGATAAAAACAAATGTCAACAAACCTGGTGTCATGTCAAGCATGTCTTGTCGCCAACGGCGACGAACATTAAAGCCTATGGTGCAGGCGGAGCCGGAGCCATAGGATTGATACCCCCAGAATACGCGCTCCCCGAAGGGGAGCAACAAATCACCAACTGTTCGTCGCCTTCAGCGACGCAAAAATTGCGCCTGTTCGTTCCTAGGGTTCCGCTTTGCTCCACCCTAGGCTTTAATGTTGGTCACCGTTGGCGACTAATCCCG
>JANYIL010000227.1 GCA_025362075.1 Chloracidobacterium sp. | reverse complement strand
CGGCATCGGGAGCAACGGTTTCGGGCAGAGTAACCTCACCCGACGGCCGCGGCATCCGCGGTGCGGCGGTGACGATCGTCGACGGCCACGGCTTTGCCAGATCCGTGACGACCAGCTCGTTTGGCTACTATAGCTTCGACGGAATGGCGTCGGGCGAAACCTACACGCTCGGCGTTGCATCGCGTTCCTATCGCTTTGCGACCCGAACGCTAACAATCACCGACGGCTTAACGGCTGTCAACTTTACCGGACTAGAGTAGGTTGACACTAAAATGGGAAAATAGGCTTCGCCCTCGGCGGGGCCTTTTTTTCGGCCTGCTCGTGCGGGTGGTGTCTTATTTTGCGAAGTAATTTTACTCAACATAATCGTCTACATTGAAACACTCAGCGGACTCTGCGTCTTTCTCAGCGGACTCTGCGGTAAAATCATTTTATCGCAGAGACCGCTGAGTTTTTCGCAGAGTACGCGGAGAGAATTTCCGGTGGATTTACGTCAACTCAAATTAAGACACTACCCTCGTGCGGCGAAATGATTGACAGACCACGTGAATAGTTTCAGAATTAACCTATCTTTTGTGAAAAAAGTCAGAGAGCCGATAACGATTGAAAATATACGACGGGCACACGCGATGCGGCGTGACGACATTCGGCAGCGGCTTGCCGAATTTGCGGCGATCGGCACCGATGGGACCGATCGACAGTTTTGGGAAGAGATGGTTTTCTGTTTCTTTACGGGCGGCTGCTCGGCGAGGATGGGGATCAATTCGCTTGAGGCTGTCAAGCCCCTTCTGATGACAGCCGACCAGCCCCGTCTGGCAAAGGCCCTGACGGGCGTCCACCGTTACCCGAATGCCCGTTCGCGTTACATCGTCGCCTCCCGAGAGTTTCTACGCGAACACTGCGATTTGAAATTGCGGGACGTGCTTCACGGTTTTGACTGTCAATTGACGCGTCGCGACTGGCTTGTCCGCGAAAAGGGCATCAAGGGGCTTGGGTACAAAGAGGCCAGCCATTATCTGCGAAATATTGGATTTAAGGGCTACGCGATACTTGATAAGCATGTGCTCAATTGCATGGCCGAGCTGAAAATAATTGACGAGCCCAAGCCACCAAATACGCGTTCGCGGTATCTAATGGTTGAAGAAAAGCTGAAACAACTCACAAAAAAGCTCCGGATCGACTTTGACGAGTTGGATCTGGTGCTCTGGTCAATGAAGACCGGAGTCATTCTGAAGTAGATCTCGCTTAAATTCGACGAGCAGGCAGACGGTATGAGGTTTAGCGGTTTCGCTGCAAATGGCCGAACGGTTTTCCCCGAGCTGAGACGAGTTCTCATACCCGCCTTTGCACTGGTTCTCATCTTATCTGCGATAGCCGCCGCTGGCAGCCCCGTTCCTGGCGGCGACGACGAAGTCAAAAAATTAATAAAAGAGGCGACAAAATTGACTCGGGCGGGTTCGTTCCAGGACGCCGAGAATATTTTGCTGCGTGCGGTCGAGATTGATAAAAGCCGCTCGGACGCCAAAGTCGCGCTGGCCTATGTCTATGTCAAAGAGCGCCGCCTGGGTGATGCATATAATCTATGTTTTCCAATCGCGCAGGCCGAACCACGGAATAGCCGGGCGTTTGCCGTGCTTGGAATGACGTTGCTGACGGGCGGGCGATTTCGCGAAGCTCGTCTGATCTTTTATAAGGCACTGGATATCAACCGGAGCGAGGATCTCGCATGGGCGGGGTATGGGCTGCTCGATTTCTATGAAAACAGAATAAACGAGAGCCTGAACAATCTTCGCGAAGCGGTCTATCGCGAACCGAATGAGCCGGATTATCTCTTTGCACTCGCGCAGGTCGCCGCGCGTTCCGAGAATTATCAGGAAGCGGCGGCGATGTACGATCAGTTTCTTCATATCTCCGACAGCAAGGACACCGAGCGGCGCGAGCGCATCAAGGGGCTCATAAATTTTCTGCGATTTCTCGGGCAGACCGGCCGTCTCTACGTCAGTGACGGGGAAGATCAGGCAAAGGTCTCGTTTGAACTTGTCGGCAACCGTCCGATCATAAATCTGCATGTGAACGGCAAGCGCGACCCGCTGCGGTTTGTTCTGGATACGGGTTCCGGTATCTCAGTCGTTTCGGAAGCAACGGCTAAAAAACTTAAGATAAATCCAATAACGAAGGGCGGATTTGCGCGGGGAATCGGCGGGAATGGCAAGTTTGAGATAGTTTACGGAATGCTGAGGCAGGTCGAGATTGGCCCGGTCAAGGTACGCAATGTCCCGGTCTATATCAGGAAATTTCAAACCGACGGCCAGTCGGTTGACGGATATATCGGCCTCGCGTTGATCTCAAAATTCCTGACCACTATCGACTATGGCGATCAGTCGTTTTCGCTGACCAAAAAGAATGAAGACGCCAAAGATTTTAAGAGCAACACCGACCTTTCTCTGCCGCTGAGGTTGACGTCGAGCGGTTTTCTTAGCGGTGAGGTCCAATTGCAGGGGCTGGAATCGACGTTAAATTTCATCGTCGATACCGGTGCCAGCGTCTCGGTCATATCGGACCGCGTTTCCAAAACCGAAGGCATCAGCCCCTTTATCAGCGACGAAAAATTGCGGATAATCGGCTCGGCCGGCATTACTGACGACGTGTCGACGTTTATGCTGCCGCGTGTATCGTTTGGTCAGCACTCGCGAAGCAGTATCATGGCGGTGGCTCTCGATCTGGATGTCATCAACGAAGCCTCAGGTTTTGAACAGGCCGGGATACTCGGCGGCAATTTCCTCAAGAATTACCGGCTCACCTTCGATTTCAAAAACTCCAAGGTGATATTTGTGCCGCTTAAGCCGGAAAACGAATAAATGAAGCTCAGTCTCTATTTAGAAACATCGGTCGTCGGAGCGTACCTAGATAACGGCGAACCGTTTCGCCGCGATCTGACGATCCGGTGGTGGGAGCATGAGCTGTCGGAATATCGGGCGTTCAGCTCGATACTTGTTCAACGCGAACTCGAGCGCATTGCCGAGCCATACCGGAGCGGTTGTCTTAATCTGATCAAACCGCTCGAGCAGCTTGAGCTTGCCGAGGAGGTCGCGATCCTCGCCGAGGGCTATATCGAACGCGGCATTTTTCATCGCAAATATATCGCCGACGCGATCCATGTCGCGATGGCCTCGTTTCACAAGATCGATTATCTCGTCACGTGGAATTTTGGCCACATCGCGAATGTACGCAAACAGGCACGGCTGCGATTATTCAACACGGCCGCCGGATTTTTCTCACCGGTGATCGTAACTCCCGAGTTTCTCGTCCACACTGTTTGATTTTAACCCGGATTGCGCGTTGGGTTTAGACATGCCGGTTTGTTTCGAGATTCGGGCGATGTAGTCCCAATGTTCCTTGACTGGCCCGAAATAGAAAGCTCCGCCGTGCAGGTAAACGGGGACGCCGTTTTCGGCATATTCCCGGTCGATCCAAAATGCCCTGACGTTCGACCTATCAACCTTTTCACAGCGGCTGGCGATCCCGCGGGGCGGCTCCGGCCTGTTTAGCTCCCGCTGGGTCTTGAGCGCGTCAAACTCGCCGTCCTCGCGAAAGACGAGACGGACGTAGAGTTTAGCAATGGAGCATAAGATACTCATTTTCCTGTTCCTCAGTCCTCGAATATCGCAGTCCTTTGCCGCCGCCGGTCGACGTTTAGCGTCAGTATGTCGGGCCGCGAGTAATGTCCCGTCGGATCGAAATTTTGCCGCTCCTCTCGAACGCGGGTGTGGTCGATGGTTGCGACCAGCAGCCCTTCCTCGCCGCAGAGCGGTTCGATCACCCATTCGCCATCCGGGCCGGCTATGCAGGAGCCGCCGTCGGCTATAAATTCGGGCGAATTGGCGATAATGGTCCCGATCCCCGGCAATCCGGCAGGCAGGTCGCTCTTGCGCATCAGTCCCGAGACAGACACAACAAACGAACGCGATTCCTTAGCGATAAATCGCGTCAGGTCGTCGGTATTTCGGCGGCTCCCGGGCCAGACCGCGACGTGCAGGTCTTCGCCCTGGGCATAGAGCGACGTCCGGGCGAGCGGCATCCAGTTTTCCCAGCAGTTAAGCCCGCCAACCGTAAAATCTCCCAGACTATGCACACGCAAACCGTTACCATCGCCGATCGCCCACGTCAGTCGTTCGTCGTAGGTCGGCATCAGCTTACGATGGACCGACCCGATCTGGCCCCGCTGGTCGATATAAACGAGCGATGCGTAGATGCTCTTGCCGCCCCGGTCTAGCGGGCGTTCGATAATGCCGAGATAGACGGCGAGTTGTTTATCGCGGGCGATCTCGCAGACCTGGTTTAGATCACCGCGTTCAATGCAAACCGCCTGATGCATATATTCGGCATGAAACTCCTTATGAAATGGCGAATTGAAAGCCGTAACGCCAGAATATTCGAGCCAGAATGGATAGCCCGGCACAAGGGCCTCGCCAAATGCCACCAGTTGGCAGCCCGCAGTGGACGCCTCGACAAGGCTGTCGCAAACCTTTGCGAGCGTTTTTTCGCGGTCGAACCAGACGGGCGCGATCTGTGCGAGGCCGATTGTGAGCATCGAATTTTCCATAAATGCGATTTTAACTGAAAATCCGGCGTTTGACAGCCAAGAATGAGTCTTTGGCGTTGTTCTATGTGGTTTTGTGATTATGCTGCAATTAACTCTATAATCTCTGCGGCAAAACTCTGCGGCCTCTGCGTTAGAAAAGGTCTAACGCCGAGGCCGCCGAGAAAGACGCAGAGATCGCCGAACAGTCTCGCCCGATTGCGTTATTTGCGACTTAGCGTAAGAATAGACACATCGAAAAAAATGAGATGTTCGTGATAGGAGGTCTTTCCAGATGACACTAAATACATTTTCATACTCGCTGCCGAAGCGGTTGGACGATGCAGTAAATTTGTCGCTTGCCGAATGGCAACAGCACGGCCTGATCGCGCGGGTTTGGGCGCGGGACGCGACCGTTTGGACGGGTGACGACGAGAACAAATGGCTTGCGTGGCTTGATGTCGTTGACGAGCAACTGGCCCAAGCACAGAAATATCGCGATCTGCACGGCGATATCCAGTCCGCCGGATTTACCGACGTTTTGCTAATGGGCATGGGCGGTTCGTCGCTGTGCCCGGAGGTGTTGGCGTTTACATTTGGAAAGACGAATTTTCACATTCTCGATTCGACCGTTCCGACGCAGATCAAGACGGTCGAGAACAAGCTCGTTCTGACGAAAACGCTATTTATCGTGGCGAGCAAATCAGGCTCGACGCTTGAGCCGAATTGTTTTAAGCAATATTTTTTCGAACGCGTCGCCGAAAAGGTAGGTCGCGAAAATGCCGGGAAACAATTTATCGCGATAACCGATCCAGGCTCTAAGATGGAGCAGGTTGCTAAAGATGGCGGATTTCGCCATATTTTCTATGGCAAACCGGATATCGGCGGCCGCTTTTCCGCCCTCTCGGCATTTGGCATGGCGGCGGCGGCGGCGATGGGCATGGATGTAGAGAAATTTCTGAAAAACGCTTCGGAGATGGTCGACGCCTGCCGCAATGACAACGCCACTATAAATCCGGGAGCCTTGCTCGGCAACATCCTGGGCGTCTGCCACGCCAACGGACGCGATAAACTGACGATATTTACCTCGCCCGACATCCACGATCTCGGAGCATGGCTCGAACAGCTCGTTGCCGAATCGACCGGAAAAAAAGGCGTCGCGATCATTCCGGTTGACCGCGAACCCGCCCAGCCCGCTGTTTCTTATGGCAATGACCGCATTTTTGTATTCCTGAGCGTCAAGGGTGACGACCGTTTTGATGAAACCCAAGCCGATCTCGAGGCCGCGGGGCATCCGTGCGTCAAGGTCGAATTAGATTCGATCGACAACCTCGGACAGGAATTTTTCCGCTGGGAATTTGCGACCGCCGTTGCCGGTGCGGTAATGAAGATCAACCCTTTCAACCAACCCGACGTCGAGGCCGCCAAGATCGAGGCCCGCAAGATCACAGACGAATATGAAAAGACCGGCAAGCTGCCCGACGAGACGCCTTTTCACAAAGATCCCGGCTTCGAGCTATACACTCGCGACGAGGACGCCGCGACCTGGAAAGGTGAGGTCGAAAACGAAACCGTCGCAAATTACATCCGTAATTTTGTCCATTCCGATGTCGGCCCCGGCGACTATTTTGCGATCCTCGCCTACGTCGAGATGAACGACGCCCACGTCAAAATACTCGAAGCATTCCGCAAAAAGGTGCTGGAATCGCGTTCGGTCGCGACCTGTCTCGGCTTTGGCCCGCGATTTCTCCACTCGACCGGCCAGGCCTACAAGGGCGGCGGCAATAACGGCGTCTTTCTACAGATCACGTCGGACGACGAAATTGACATCGCCGTACCACAGCAAAAGTTTACCTTCGGTGTCGTCAAAGCCGCCCAGGCCCGCGGCGATTTTCAGGTCCTGCTCGACCGCGAACGGCGAGCTTTAAGGGTGCATATTACCGGCGATGTCGAGGCGGGTTTAGAGAAACTGGCGGGGATGATCTGATTTGTCAGAACCGGTAACGGTAGCGACTGGCTTCTTTGGAAACTTAGTCCAAAAAGAGGAATTCAAAACAAAATCGTAAAGCCTTCTTGTCCAAAATGATGGTCGTGCGTTAAAACGTCCTGAATGTTGGCATTACGCATAACCATCATTGAGATACAATCCGTTAGACTGTATCCTTTGTCTTCCCTTTGCCGATACATCTCTAGTCCTTCTAAAAAAGACTCGTGCGATTGCTGAATAACTTGAATGTTAGGATGAGCCAAAACTTGTTCGCACATCCGGCCCACGATCTTGCGGCGACGGGCACCTCCCGCGGCGTAGTAATTGAGAAACTCAGTCAAAACTTCTTCGGTGGTTACGAGCGGAACGCCCGGATTGTCTTTATCAAATTGTTTTACCCCATCATGCCACTCGTCTGCGGGATTTGCGAGAGCAATCCAGTAAAACGCATCCGCGAAAACTTTGTGCATAACGGTTATTCTGGTTTCCTAGGCGAGCCATAAAGGTAATGGTCGTGATTTTCGGCACCGTCGGACGGCAATTCTTTCCATTCGTCGAGCGAAATCTCGTCGCTCAGATTCTCAAAGATAGCAGAGATTGGTTTTGCGTGGCCGTTCTTCTTTTCTGTTTGTAGGTTTTGCATAAAATCATAAACCCGTCGCTTTTCATCTTCCGATAAAACGAGTACTTGCCTCTGAATAGCCTGCTGCAAATTATCCGACATAATCTCTCTCCTGGGCCAACTTTATTTTACAACGAGTCATAAAAAATTGCATTAAACCTTAAATAAGGAGAGTCTCGGCCGCGTCTCGTAGGCCCGCGGCGATTTTCAGGTCCTCATTGACCGCGACAGGAGAGCGTCGAGGGTACATGCCGACGAAGCCGACCTCAAAAAACTACGTCTATGATTTGACAATAGAAGAGTCGCAATTTCGTTCGCATCTGTCATTTATTGTATAGCCAAGCCTCGGCTTTTCTCATCGCTTCCCCGGCCGTGTAAGCCTTTCCAACGTTTGTCCAACCTGCCCAATCGACATAAACGTCATGCGAATACTGATCCCAGGCTACTTTAAACGTCTTGCCGCTTCCTGATCTTACTGTTCCTATTGTCGGTGCTCCCATATATTTTCTCCTTACGCTATGCTGAATCCCCAAATCTTTTCAATATTGGTATTGAGTTGTCCCAGTTATTCTCAAAGCCATAGAACATGACTCTTAGATGAAATACCAGAGTAGTTACAATGTCTTGATCGTCCCATTTATCAAGAAACGACAAGGTTGAGTTAAGAACCGCATAGGTTTCGTTGTTTTCGGGAAAAGTTAACCCTAAATATGCGCCCGTGCCAGCAAAGCTTCCCCTGTTCTTTACGAAAAGTCTGCATAATGACTCGACGTTTTCGAAATCATCAAAATCACGAAGGCCACCCAACATGCCTACCACATGTTCGATGACAATTGAAAAGATATTGTCGTCAGGAACGGGAGCGTAAAATGTCATGAAAATCAAATCGCCCCGATGTTTAAGATTTGGATATGGCGAATCCATCAATGGAGCAATCTCAGTTGTCAGCTTATATTTGTAAAACCCAGGCGCTTCACCAACCTTCTCAAATTGGCTTATCCAATATGGGCTTTCGCGCAACAGAAAGTCCACATTGCCGCTTAAGCTTTTTAAAATGTTGATGAATCTGTCTTCCATAATCTCTCAACGGGAATGGATGAGCTTTTTACCAACAATCGGCAGGACGGCGTCCATGATAAACATCATCAATAATCTTACATCTATCGATTTGTGAAAATGATGCGTCATCCGGAGCCAACTTGATTGCGGTCATTGCAGCGAGCATTGCATCTTTTACGCCCGGTGCTTGTTCGATTTCAAAGTATCCTCTCAGTGGTTCGAGCGTTTCTACATGACCGATCTGTCCAAGAGCGTAAGTTGCGGCTTTTCGAATCATCGCTTGCATTTCTTCACGAGCGTTCTCAAGCACGTTGAGAAGATTTATTACCACGTGGACTGGATTGCTTTCGGCCTTGGCAGACAGCGAAACTTTATTCTGAAAAATGACACTTGATGCTTCTTCTAAATAATCTCTGCTCATATTCCGTTTCTAGATCTCACATACAAACATGGTTTGGACTTGTTAATTTAAACCACCCAATCATCGGTCATCGGTGCCACTCATTAACCGGGTTACCCGTCCTATAACCTTCGCACATCGCACATCGACAGGTCAGTGAATTATCCGGGTCGTGATTGTAAAGACAAATCCCACATTCACAGTTTACGCTGTGAGCTCCTACATCCCTCGGGCTCAGACCGGACGAACCCAATTCTCCTCTGTATGTTGGACGATAATTCTTTTCAAATTCAACTTGTTGTGCCCGGGCCCGTTGATTCTTAGAGATGGCAGCGATGATCCAAATTACGGCGCCAACAATGGCGATCAAAAATATAAGATTACAAATCATATCCATTTGTTTCTGACCACCTCGAACGCAACCCCCAGACCAAACCAAATATTTGCAGGTGATCTGGGAGTTGAAGATCAAAAATCCCGGTAATGCCCTTGTATGAGCGGAAATATATGCCTGTTTTGGGTAAGAGTCAAGGGGTGAGGGGTAAGGAACCCAGTCGCTACCGCTCCCGGTTCTGACAGGGGTCAAGCGGTGCGGCAAATTCTTACAGGCGGCTTTAGACGTCTTTCCGCGTTAGCGGCAGATAGACACGCCGTTGACGGCGTGGTGGCTGTTCGAATTGCGATGCTTAGCCCGTTTTCAACGGGCTTACCGGGATTTAGCTTGAGCCGTTGGAATAAGGACGTCGAAATGCCCTTTTTATCGTTTGCTCGACCTGACCACGTACTAAAAAGCACGTGGCTATAAGCCCTGCGGGGTAAGCCCGTTAAAAAGGCCCTTTGGTATAAACCAAAACGCAAAAATGGTTGACAAGTGATGCAATAATGTGCTATGCTTGCAATGCATTTGTAATGCCCGCTCTAGGGCATATCGGATCGATCTTTGAAAACGCGATATGGCACAGAGTTAAAATTTCCGATCCGTTGATTGGCCGAGTTTTTTTGCAAAAAAAAGCTGTGAAAAAAATGTTGAGACACTGGGACAGTTGGGACACGTCGGTCAAGTATAGTGTTTGCAATACTTAGACTGTCCCAACTGCCTTGGGACAGCCGTGGGACGGTGGGACACCTTGCGACTCGGAAAGAGTGCTCGTAAATCATTGTAAACCAGATGGTTACGGCATTTTTAGGAGGCAAAAATGGTGTCATATTGTGACACAAATTAGTTGGCGGACCTATAGGATCTTGAGCAAATGCGTCTGAATCTGCTGTTGGTTGGCGGTGGCACTGAGTTGGCCGGATATGACCGTGGACGGAGAGATGGTGGTTTCGATGTGGGTCAGTTTTTCGGCTGATGTTATCGGCTGCGAGAGGCTGAGCAGGTAGTTGGCCGGTGAATTTCCCTGGTTCCAGACGCGGGCGACGATGCCGCGGGTGATGCCATCCTCGGCGGGCTTTAATGCCCACAGCAGGACGTTGGGGTCGGAGATCTGGACGAACGAGAAGTTGTTTGCTGGATAAGGCCGTGACAATGTTCCGGTGCCGCTAATCATTCCCGCGACGAATGGATTTTGATGCTCGAGCGAGAATTTCATCGCTGCCGTCTGATCGAAAGCCGCATGGGTCTGCAACGCAAATCTTTGCGTAAACAGCGAATCGCCGCCTTGATTCGGTATGCCGAGGCTCGCGCCGTCGATCTGACCGCCGCTCAGGACGTTTATTTGCGGCGTGGCCGTATCGAGCGTGGTGGTCGAGCTGGCACCGAGTTTCATAAAATAAGCATCCCAATTCGAGACGGTCACGCCGAAATTGTTGGTTGCTCCGTCGGTCATGTCGGCGAAATGATTCATCGTCAGCCAATCGTATCGGGCATTGTGCGGGCTATAATGGCCGCCGTCCGCAAGCAGTTTTCCGCGTATGACGGCGCCGACCTCTTCGTGCCAGACGTCGGGCGAATTGATGTTAAACGAGTAGGCCCACGTCCTGAGATTGCTGAAATTCTGCGTGATCTGATTGCTGATGTCGATTCGGTTGGTGTCGCGGTAGAACGTGAGCCGCGTCGTATGGGCGATTGGGCTGGTGGAATCGGCCCGGAGCGTGACGCTGACAGGGCCGGCGTTTTCAACCGTTAGTGTTCCAGTGCGGTTGCCGCCAAGGTCGTTCAGCACTTTGCCGTTAATGGTGCGGACGGTCTCGCGGCTGCCGCGCATTTTGTCGATCAGGCTCGTGATCGCTCCGTCATTTGCGATGGTGACCCGGTAAAGGTCGTTTTCGATCGTGTTGCCTTTGACCTTTGCGGCGAACCCCAACCCGGCGGGAAAGCCGGTGCGGATCTCATAGACCTTGTAACCCATCGAAGGCACGTGCTCTGCCAATACGCGTAACGTCGTTTGATTACCGGAACGGATTATCTGCGACGGCACCTCATCACCGGTCGAAACATCGACGACATGAACTCGCGAACTTTTCGGCAGCCGTATGTCCGCGTAATCGTTCCGCGTCCAGCTAAGGGGATTGAATACAAAAAACCGCGGCAGATCCCCGTCCCGCGAGATCTGCTGGCCAAGCGCCACGGACGCGTCCGAGCCCAGTTTATCAACGTAGTCGGTTATCTCTTGCGAAACCTGCTTATTCCAATTTGCTCTGACGGTTCGTCCGACAGGGCCGTCGGCGGTCCAGGTATGTTCGAAATACAGCCCCATGTCGATCATCGCCTGGTCGCGGGCCGTGATTCGGGATGTCATGAATGTGGGGTCGTTCAACGAGACGAGCGTCGCCATCGCTTCGGCGGAGCGCAGCTTTTCAGTGCTTCGTTTCACCTTGGCCGAGACCTCGGCCATCGAGGCGACCAGCGCGTCCCATTCGTTGCCGTATGACGCCGTGTAAGTTTCCAGGCTGCTGCTGTAATTCGCCTCAAAATCGCGGAAGAAATCTTCCTGATTTGAGACGATGACGCGGTTGTTTGCATTCGTATTTTGCTGGGCGATGTTGACGAATTCGTCGCTCGTATATTGCAGATCGTCCCAGCCCCTGCCGAACGCGCCGATGACCGGGTACGGGTATTTTGTTTGAAACGTGCTGTTTGTTTCGGCAAAGTTGATCGACTGGGTCGCGTTAAAGGCCTCGGCATAGCCGCCAAAGCTCTGATTGCCGACAAATTGCGAGTTCCACTTCATCAGCATCTTGCTGCCGTCGCGGCCGCCCACGTAATAGATCTCGCGGTCGCGGTTTTGGAGTTGCGGCACCTGTGTAGAGCAGTTGCAGACGCCCTTCCAGGTGTATTTTGCACCCGAACCAGCCCAGAGCGAGGGCAGGCCGTAGGGAAAGGTTTGGTCCTCCATCGCGATGGCGATCGGGAAATGGACGTTCGAGCGACGCTCGATAAGGCCCGGGTAGTACATGCCGCGCAGAACGGCCTCGGCCGGCGAGCCGCCCTGGACGAGGACGAGCGGATTTAACGCCACGCTCATATGGCCGTCTCGAATGCGGCTCAAAAATCGTTCAAACTGAGCTGGCGTGCGATTATGCTCATATTCCCACATCCAGAGGCTGCCGTCGCACGACCATCGCATCTGCGTGTCGGACGGATTCGCGGCGGTCGAGTCCATTTTGTTGAGGTAATAGTCGATCATCGTCAAAAAGGCTTGACGATAGGTGGCCCCGTCGGCGATCCAGTAATAGTCGGTATGATCATCGGGCGCGATATAAATACGCCTTTGCCCCCAAACCAGTGAGGACAGAAGTGCGGAAATAAGGATCGCCAGGGCCGCTGACCGGAACCGGGATTTTGCCATAAATGCAGTCGAATGCGGCATCGGCCGCTTAGCTTATAAATACCAAAAACACGGCGTTTTCCATGATTTAAGCTACGTGGCGGAACATATTTGCCGCAGTCTACACGGCATGATACCCCATTTAATTCGCAGATCGACAGATTTTGCCCGTGCCCACTGACTGGTTATACTTATAAATGTAAGAAAACGCGACACTGTTGCGCCTTATTATGCAAAGCGAAAGCATCCTCGAATCCGGCCTGCGGGCTACTGAAAACAAGCGGAATTCAAGATCCAAAAAGACAACTTTGCTCCTCTGGGTGCACGGAACGGCTTTTGTCTTAGGTTGTGCGTTGCTCGCATTAGTGCTTTACTGGCTCGGTTACAGGGTGATCGTCGAGTCGTTGACGCGGATCGGTTGGGGGTTTTTGCCGATCATTGCGCTCAACGTCGCACGCCATTTTTTGCGGGCATTGAGCATGTATCTTGCCGTTCCGGCCGAATACCGGACTTTCAAATACCGCAACGCCGTCGCCGCCAGATTCGGCGGCGAGGCTGTCAGTTTCCTGACCTTTACCGGCCCCTTTCTCGGTGATGCGACAAAAGCACTTCTGCTGAAAAAGGATGTGTCGCTGACCCACGGAGCATCGGCCGTGCTGATCGACAATGTGCTCTATTATCTGTCCGTCGTTCTAATGATTCTGGCCGGTGTCGGGGCCTATGCTTACTATTTCGAAACCAACGGCAGTGGCATGCGCGACATTTTGTCGGGAATCGTCGCGGTTTCGGTGGTTGTAATCGGCGTTCTCGCGGCCGCAATACGCTTTCGGGTCACGCCGCTGTCGGGGATGATCGAGAGGCTGGGGAAACGGGGGCTTGCCCCGGGTTTTCTGTTAAGAATACACGCTGAAATTCACAAGGTCGAAACAAATGTCGTTCAATTCTACTACCAACGACGTGCGGAGTTCTTTGCTCTTTTCGGCATCAGCTGTTTGGCTCATGTCGTGAGCGTGTGCGAAGTTTACGTGGCCCTCAAACTGCTCGGGTTTGATGCTTTGGGGTCGACGGCATTCATCATCGAAAGCCTTACAAAGGTCGTTAGCGTCATTTTCAGCTTCGTGCCCGGCACGATAGGCGTCTATGAGGGCGGTAACGGCGTTATCCTGGTCTCGCTCGGATACACGGCGGTCGTCGGGGTGGCATTGGCACTCGCACGGCGTGTGGCGATAATTTTCTCACTGTTTGTTGGATTGGTGATTTTGTTGTGGCGAACCGTAGATCGTGGAACAAAGACGCTGGTCGGGCCGTCGGAATGAGCGTTTATTTTGCTGTACGGGCCATCTGCGGCGGGTTGACCTCGTGGATAACCCGGCCTGGGAAAGTCCTGAACCCGCGTTCATAAAGATCGCTCGTAGGGTGGTTTTTCTCGTCAATCTTTCCCATCAATGACAAGATTGTCGGCATAAAACTGAGGCCGTCATAAGGCTCTTCGAGCGTCAATCCACGCGGAATGCCGGTTTTCACGCCGCCAGCCATCATCAATGACGAATTGGTCGAAAGCCGAAAGAACGAACCGTGATTGCCTCCGGGATTGAAACCGCGAACGTCAAAATTCCAATGATTGTTTGCCATTACCAGCATGTCGGCCTCAGTCAAGTGGCGCTGGCGCTCGCGAAACCGCCAAATTAGGTGATCGTCCGGCGTCCGGCTCTTGTCGGCGTCCTCGGCCATTGGGTGGCGGTCAAGCTGCTCATTGAGGCTGGCAATCGCGGTCGAATACATCGTCCGATGCGTTGCACGAAACCATTCAATCTCGGTGTGCCACTGGCTAAGCCAACTCGCCCTGTCAGCGGTCCCAAGCGCAAGGTCCTTGTCTTCGAAAAATTTGAGCGGGAATCCCTCGCTCCATTCCTTTATCTGAAACGACGCCTTTCCATTCTCGTCCTGACGTAAATCTGCGAGCGGTACATACCGGTAACTTTGTCCGCCATCGGCGTCCATCCTCGTGAGGATCAGGGCCTGCTTCTCTTGGCCGCCGTAGATCCAGATCGGGTCTTCGGTCGACCTCATGTCGACCGACAAAGCATCCGCGATTGCATACTGAGACATGCGAGTGGCAACAAAATCGACCGGATGATTGCTCAGCTTGGCCTGAAGATTGTTCCTTACCGTCTGCTTGAGCAGCAGATCGAAGTAGTTAACGCGGGCAAAGCTCCGTTCAAGATCGAGATTCTGGTTACCGTCGAGCGTCAGTCCGGCTGGCGACAACCCGACCACGTAATTCTGGAGCTGGCCGACGGAATTAGCATCGCCCATAGCCCGCGGTTCGATCACGTTCTCGACATTAAGTTTTTCCGGCTGGAATGTCTCAGGCCGCAGGCTCAAAATACGGGTCAGCGATCCGAGATATTTGCGATACGTGGTTTCTTCATCTCCCGCAATATCCTCGAGGGCCGCGACACGGCGGGCCTGTTTGTCGATGCCTTTCGCGATATCGTCGGGCGAAAATTTCTTACGGCGAGCGGCGATAATCTTTTGCTGCGATTCGCGCCAGCGATGTAGGGCATCGAGTTCCTCGGTAAGCTGATCGGCGGTTTCCTGCCAGCTTTTTCGATGGCCTGAAACGATCTGGAAGAATGCATTTGTCGCAGCCTTGCGGACCGCAGGCGACAGTTCTTTTCGCCGAAGCTGCTGGAGCAGGATTTGAAGAATGTTCAATTCGCGTTCGCGCAGATGGATCGACGACCGCTCGTTGCCGTCGAAATCGACCAGGGCGGTCGGATATTTATCGCTCTGGCCTTTCAGGTAGCGAGATTCGTCCGAATTCGTGATGATGAGCGAATTGAGCGGGTAGACCGCCTTAATCGAGTAATCGAGCATCAGGCGCCGCTTGGTTACGACGTGATGTCCGCCACCGGCGGCACTCTCGAGCATTTTTACGAGATTAAATCCTTGACTGTAGACCTTTTCCTCGGAATTGAACCCGTGGTCCGAAACCAATATCAACGCCGTCTCATCAGCCCTCGACGACGCCTGGATCGCCACCCAAATCCGGCCGATGGTGCTGTCAAGGTGCTTTAATACGG
>JANYIL010000221.1 GCA_025362075.1 Chloracidobacterium sp. | reverse complement strand
GCCTCGATCCAGGCCTTGGTCTCGGCTGACTCGGTATCCTCCATCCAGCGATACGGGTCGGCGACCGTTGTGCCGCTGTAATTATCTACCTGATCCCCGCGGCGCGGTTTAGGATAATCAAATTTGCCCTGAGCGGCGGCGGTCTCGGCGAAGACGGCGCACATTAACAGAAAAAATAAAGCTTTTGTATACATAACACGAAAATGCTCCTCGATGAAAAGATTTTCGCTAAGTATAGAGCGCTTTATTTAGAAAGCAAAACTCCCAGGGATTGACGGCTTTTGTCAGCGGTTGAGGGGACCGCAAGGCCGGGTTCTGTAATTGGTTCAGCCAGCCAATTCTTGTGTTCGTAGAGAGCCATTTCGAGATTCTCGACCGTCTGAGGCCGTGACATCAGATACCCCTGGCCGTAATCACAGCCGAGATTTTTGAGTAGGGCGAGCTGTGAGCGGGTCTCGATACCTTCGGCGATCACCTTTTTCTTGAGGTTTTTGGCGAGCGAGATTATTGTTTGCAGGATCTCGGAATCTTCGCCGTTTTCACCAACGTTGCACACAAACGACCGGTCGATCTTGAGGGTATCGAACGGCAGGCGGTGCAGATAGCTCAAGCTTGAATAGCCAGTGCCAAAATCGTCAATGCTGAGCTGGACGCCGAGCTGCTTGAGCCGGTTGAGCATGTTGATCGTGTGCTCGGCATTTTCCATCGCGGCGCTTTCGGTGATCTCGAGTTTGAGTGTTTCCGGCGAGATCTTTGAAACGGCAAGAGCGTTTTCCACATCGTCCAGCAGGTCGTCATTCGATAGATGTTTTCCGGAAATATTGACGCTGACGACCAAGTCCTTGTATTCCTGACTTATCTTTTGCCAGCGGGCGAGTTGGTTGGTTGTTTCACGCAGGATCCAGACCGTTATCGGAATTATCAGGCCCGATTCTTCGGCGATCGGGATAAATTTGTTCGGCGGAATATTTCCGAGTTCGCCGTGATTCCAGCGCAAAAGAGCCTCGACGCCCATTAGCGAACCGTCCTGCAACGAGATGAGCGGCTGGTAGTGCATCGAGAATTCATTTCGTTCGACAGCACTGCGCAGATCATTTTCGAAATGCACGCGTTCGAGAAAACGTTCTCTGAGATCTTTGGTAAAAACAGCCACGCCGCTGTTTTTCTCCTTAGCGTAGTGCATTGCGATGTCGGCGTCGCGGAGCACCTCTTCCGGCGTGTTGTATTCCGTATCACACGGAGCGATGCCAATATTTACGCTGATGGAAATCCGGTTGCTGCTGAGACTAAAAGGTTGGGCGATATTGTCGAAGATCCGGCGGGCAACCTTCTGGGCCTTACCTGCCGTCTTGATATTTTTAAGGATGACGGCAAATTCGTCTCCGCCGATGCGGGCAACCATGTCGGTCGAATTCAACATTCTGACAAAACGCTTAGCGGCAACCATCAGAACCTTGTCGCCAAGCGTGTGCCCGAGGCTGTCGTTGATATTTTTGAACTTTCTGATGTCCAGAAATAGAACGTGAAAGGTCGCCGACGGATCGTCCTTGTATTTGTCGATCAGGGCGCGCAGCATATCGCCAAAATGCTTTCGATTTGGCAAATTGGTCAGGGAATCGAAGAGGGCGGCGTGCTGGAGGTCTTTTTCGCTCTTTCGCAGGGCTTCGTTGGCCTGCTCTTCTTTTTCGAGCGTAAGTGAAAGATCTGATGCGTATCTTTCGGCCTCGCGGCGGCGTTCGCGTTCCGTCTCGGCCTTTTCACGCTCGGCGGCCTCAGCTTGACTGATCGCTTTGCTAACGTCGTTTACGGATTGCCGGTAGCTAAAATAAACCAGCACCAGACAGACGGCGGCAATGCCAATTACCAGTGGATCGGAATAGCTATACAGTTTATAGACAATTCCCGTCAGGCAAACCCCGGTAAATTGCGTCAGCGAACTAGAAAGACATTGCTTCTTCCAGAACTCCCAAATTTCCCCGCCCGTTTTTACTTTATGATAGAAGGTTGCAAATGCCGACGAGCCGACGAACTGTGTTATGGCCAAAATACCCAGAATCGCGATAAGCGAGCGCGTATTTGTAGGATTTGGATCAATCTCGAAAAATATCGAGCAAACATAAACAACCAGATAGCTCAGAGCCGTTATGAGCGAAACCGCAGATGAATTGAAGAGCACGATCCAGCGCCCCTTCACGACGGACCGATTTTTTAGATATATGCAATTTGCGACCGATTCGACGAATGCGGTCAGTATCGCCAATTTACCTCCATAGAGAAGAAACGTCAGGAAAATGATCGATTCCGAAAAACTGAATGTTAAGTTCGAATGAGGAAGAGTGAGGCTCGTCCTAGGCGTAATCAGGACAGAGAATGCCAAAATCAAGATGTAGCCCCATATGTAGCTCCAGGAGAACGATTCGGCCGGGAGCGTCAATAACGCAAGAGAAATCACGCTCAACCCGAGGGCGATAATTATGAATTTTGATATTTCCGAATACTTTTTTCTATCCATATGGAAGCCAGCAGGAGTGCCGATAGGATGCGGGTCGGCGGCTTACAAAGCCACGTCTTAATAAGTTTAACACGTTTAACGAAAAAATATCTACAAAAAAAGTCCAATGCGTGAGTAGAAATGTATACCACCTATACACGCCAAATTTGTATACCAACTATCCAAACTCGTAACGCTCATATAATCAATAGGTTAGGTATATTCGAACGTCAGATTGGCAACTAGATATACAGTTGTTTTCGGCCCTTACTAAAGCGAAAAAGTCGGATTTTATGTGGAGCTAAATATCTGTGAATACAGGTGTTAGCTATGTAACGAAGTTGTATGCAAAACTTTGGCACGCGGATTGAAATAGGTAAAGGCAACGGAACACATGAGTTTCGAAAATAAAAAAAACTTTAGGAGAAAAAAAATGAACAACACACAGACATCAGACATCCGCGGTATCATCGTCAGCGACTTTTCACGCGGCATCATCGTCAGCGACTTTGCAAAAGGAATGCTCGTCAGTGACTTTTCACGCGGTATCATCGTTTCCGACTTTGCAAAAGGAATGCTCGTCAGCGACTTTTCACGCGGCATCATCGTTTCCGACTAGAAGACAACCGTCGGTAGTTTCGAAATTAAAAAAAACTTTAGGAGAAAAAAAATGAACAACACACAGACATCAGACATCCGCGGTATCATCGTCAGCGACTTTTCACGCGGCATCATCGTCAGCGACTTTGCAAAAGGCATGCTCGTCAGCGACTTTTCACGCGGTATCATCGTTTTCGGCTAGTATAAAACCCTCGTTTCCAACCGGGAGAGAACAATAAATGGCCGCTTCGGGGAACCGGGGCGGCCTTTTTACTTATTAAAGAAAGGTTTGCAAGGAAAATTTTCCGCAATGAATTACGTAGCGCACGTCGCAGAACTATTTCGCTCACGCTGCGGCGACACAAAAATCTTAGGTTCGATGGATTACGTGATAATCGCCGAGTGGGAGAAGCAGGAAATTCCGCTCGATGTGGTGTCGTCCGCGATCGACCAGACTCTACAGTATCTCGGGGACGCCAATCCTTCGATCGACTCGGTCAGTACCTTTCAGGAAAAGGTCAAGCAAAACTTCAATGCCTGGCTGCAAAACGGAACGGGAAGTCTCTAATTTAACTGATTTAGCGGGCTAACTTTAGGTGTCTAAGTTTCTCGACTGCCAGAGGGAGAATCTCGATCACCCTGTCGACATCCTCGCTGGTGTTGTACCGCCCAAAACTAAAGCGGATCGCTCCGCGGGCACGGTCTTCATCGCCATTCGATGCGGACGAGGGCGTCCGCGTTCCGAGAGCACGGATGACGGGCGAGGGCTCGAGCGATCCGGATGAACAGGCGGACCCGGTCGAGACGGCGATGCCCTGCATGTCGAGATTTATCAGGAGAGCTTCGCCCTCGATCGAGCGGAACGAAATATTTGAAATGTTTGGCAGACGACTATCCCGCTCGCCGTTAAAAACCACATCCGGTATCGTCTTACCAACCTTGCCTTCAAACCTGTCTCGAAGCTCAGAAAGGGTTTGGCCTACCTCAGCGAGATCTGCCTGTGCGATCTCACAAGCCTTCCCGAACGCGACAATATTGGGAACTGACTCGGTGCCGCCGCGCCGCTCGCGTTCCTGGTGGCCGCCGATATTTTGCGGGTGCAGACGCACGCCGCGTCGAACATAAAGGGCCCCGACGCCCTTTGGAGCGTATATCTTATGGGCCGAGATCGAAAGTAGGTCACAGCCGATCTCTTCGACATCGACGGGTATTTTCCCGGCGGCCTGAACGGCGTCGGTGTGAAACCATAACTTTTTGCCGCCTTCGCGCAGCGACTTCATCAGGCGGCCGATCTCGGCAACCGGCTGGATCGTTCCAATCTCATTGTTGGCGGTCATTATCGAGACAAGCACGGTGTTTTCTTTGATCGCTTCTTTT
>JANYIL010000210.1 GCA_025362075.1 Chloracidobacterium sp. | reverse complement strand
CCATCGGCAGCAAGGTCATCGCCCGCGAAACCGTCAAAGCTATGGGCAAAAACGTCATCGCCAAATGCTACGGCGGCGACATCTCACGCAAACGCAAGCTGCTCGAAAAACAAAAAGAAGGCAAAAAGCGAATGAAAAAGGTCGGGCGTGTAGAGATACCGCAAGAAGCCTTTCTCGCGGTTTTGAAGGTGAATGAAAGCTAAAGTGAACGACAAAAGATTAACTGAAACTGAAATGGACGAGATTGTAATCGCGGAAGCTGGTGATGAAAATGCTTGGATTAGGTTCTCAAGAAACGCGGCGAGCGAAGCAGCCGTGACAAATTTCTAGCGGCGTTGAGCAAGGTTCCGATGGTCGAACCCGACGAAAATGATAGAATCGAGTAGTAGTCCTTATCGGAATCACTTTAAAGGTTCTGAATAAAATAACAGAACAATTCCTTTACACTAAAGAGGAGATCAAGACCTCAACTTCGAAATCATTATGTCCTTCCAAATCCCAATCACAATAAAAGAAGCAATTGAAAATGTTAGAGCTAAGAAATATCTTCTTCCGTCAATACAACGTGAGCTCGTCTGGAGTACTCGCCAAATCGAAAAACTATTTGATTCATTGATGCGAGATTACCCAGTTGGCTCTTTCTTATTTTGGCATGTCGATAAGTCGAGAGTCAGCGAATTTACTTTCTACGAGTTTGTGAGGAATTATCACGAACGTGACAGCAAACATAATGCAAAAGCCGAGTTGAGTGGCTATGACGACATAACCGCGGTTCTGGATGGACAACAGCGTTTGACTTCCCTTTATCTCGGACTCCTTGGTTCTTATGCGAAGAAAAATAAGTATAAGCGAGTGACCAGCCATGGGGCTTTTCCTAGACGATATTTGTATCTGAACCTTCTCAAAAAATATTTCAGTGAAGAAGAAGCTGACCTGGATTTAGAATACGACTTTTCCTTTCTTACCGAAGAGGAAGTGAAAGGAAAAAGAGAGTCGCCCCCGGAGGATTACTTTTGGTTTAAGGTAAGTGACATTCTCGACTTCAGGAAGCACAGCGAAATAGGTTCATATCTTATTAGACATTGTCTGTCTAGCTTGTCCGAAGATAAAGCAGAATTCGCGAGTGAAACGCTCTTTAAGCTTTATTCAGTCATCCACGAACAACCCGTAATTAATTACTTTCTGGAAAAGCACGGAGACCTTGATAAGGTTCTTAATATATTTGTGCGAATAAATAGCGGCGGCACAACTTTGAGTTACGCTGATTTGCTTCTTTCCATCGCGTCGGCAAGTTGGAAAAATAGAGATGCCCGGGAGGAAATAACAGGTTTTGTTGATGAGTTGAGCGACAACGGAGAAGGTTTCAATTTTAATAGGGATTTTGTTCTCAAAACATGCTTGGCGCTCTCGGACTTTCCGAACATTGCTTTCAAGGTAGATAACTTCAACAATGCCAACATGCGGACAATTGAAGAGAACTGGGAAGGTATTACACACTCTTTACGGTTGACCGTAAACCTAATCGAGTCTTTCGGGTATAAACGAGAAACATTGATCTCAAATAACGCCCTTATTCCGATTGCATATTATCTTCAGATGAAAGGCAATCCTACAAATTTTGTCGAATCAAGTCAGTTTCAAGAGGACCGAAAACATATTAAAAAGTGGCTGATCGGCTCTTTGCTGAAAAAAGCATTTAGTGGACAGCCGGATGCCGTGTTAAGGCCTATTCGTCAAATCATTAATAGAAACTCAGATTCGTTTCCTTTGCAAGAAATCATCGACGAATTTAAGGGCAAAGACAAATCTATTATTTTCAGCAATGATGATGTTGAAGCCTTGTTTGATAATCGTTATGGGAATGCCTACACCTTTTCCACTCTAGCCGTTTTCTACCCGACTCTGGATTTCAAGAATCGTTTTCATATTGATCATATTTTTCCTAAAAGCCTATTCAATCGCAAGACTCTTTTGACTCGTGGACTGAGTGAAGAACAATGTTTCGATTTCATCGAAAATGTTGACTCTTTAGCTAATCTTCAGCTACTTGAAGGCATTCCCAATATCGAAAAATCGAATAAAGAATTCAAAGATTGGCTTCATGAAACATATCCGGATACGCAGGCACGAAATGCTTACATGGAGAGGAATTTCATTCCAAATATCGATTTAGCTTTAGAGAATTTCTCTAAGTTTTTATCGGAACGGACTAAGTTGATGACCGAGCGATTTGCCGAACTTATTCGCTAGATTCATTCGAATTCTTGCAGTGAATTAGCTCAAAATTGGTTGTATAAGCTGAGAGGTTGGGAGTTTTTCGACATGGTCTATTCTTCGTCTTCGCGTAATTTCTCCAAAACCGAAAGATCTTCGAGCGTGGTCACGTCGCCGACGACTACGCCGCCGGAGGCTAATTCGCGGAGTAGGCGGCGCATGATCTTGCCGGAACGGGTTTTTGGCAGCATGTCGGTAAAGCGAATGTCGTCCGGTTTTGCTAAAGCTCCGATTTCTTTCGCGACATGAGCACGCAGTTCATTTTTAAGTTCGTCACCACCTTTACGTCCGCCTTCTAGCGTGACAAAGGCCGAGATCGCCTGGCCTTTCAGGTCATCGGGGCGGCCCACTACGGCAGCTTCTGCGACGGCTTTGTGGGAGACTAATGCGGATTCGATCTCGGCGGTCCCGAGCCGGTGGCCGCTGACATTGATGACATCATCGACGCGGCCCATTATCCAGTAATAGCCGTGCTCGTCTCGACGGGCTCCGTCACCGGCGAAATAGAAGCCGGGTATTTCGGACCAGTATGCTTGTTTATAACGCTCGTCGTCTCCCCACAGCGTGCGGAGCATTGATGGCCATGGGTGCGTCGCAACCAGATAGCCCCCTTCGTTTGTTCCAACCGGCTTTCCGGCTTTGGTAACTATATCGAGCATAATGCCGGGGATCGGCCGGGTCGCCGTACCGGGAACGGTCGGTGTCGCACCGGGCAGCGGGGAGATCATTATGCAGCCTGTCTCGGTCTGCCACCATGTGTCGACGATCGGGCATTTTCGCTTGCCGATGATCTCGTGATACCACATCCACGCCTCGGGGTTTATCGGCTCACCGACGGTGCCGAGCAGCCGCAACGAAGAGAGATCATGCTTGAGCGGATATTGTTCGCCCCATTTAATAAACGCCCGGATCGCGGTCGGAGCGGTGTAAAAGATAGTGATCCGATGCCGTTCGATGATGTCCCAAAACCGGTCAAAATCAGGGTGGTTTGGCGCGCCTTCGTACGTTCCCACGGGCTTTCCGGCTTTGGTTACAACGTCAAGCAGAATGCCGGGTAAGGGACGCGTCGCGGTGCCGGGAACCGTCGGTGTCGCGCCGGGCAGCGGCGAGAGCATTATCGCGCCCGTTTCGGTCTGCCACCATGTATCGACGATCGGGCATTTTCGCTTGCCGATGATTTCGTGATACCACATCCACGCCTCGGGGTTTATGGGTTCACCGACGCTACCGAGCAGCCGCAACGAAGAGAGATCATGCTTGAGCGGATATTGTTCGCCCCATTTAATAAACGCCCGGATCGCGGTCGGAGCGGTGTAAAAGATAGTGATCCGATGCCGTTCGATGAT
>JANYIL010000148.1 GCA_025362075.1 Chloracidobacterium sp. | reverse complement strand
CCGATGAACAGATCAAGCAAGTCGAGGACAATCTTAACAATCGCCCTCGTAAATCACTCGGCTATAAAACACCTAATGAGGTCTATTTCAATGAACAGGAGCAACTAAATTCCGTTGCACTTACTACTTGAATCCAAGAATCGAGGACTTCACCAAGCAGAAGTCGCCAAATCTGCTACGGAGAATCGCGAGAATCGCAGGCCTGACCGCGTTCTTTCAATTCCCCCTTTTATTTTTGGTTCAATTTGAGAATCGCCCGTTCTAATCTCTTTCGCCGGATTCCGTCTAAAAAGGCATGATCTTTCGCTTGGCTCAAACATTCGATACCGGCGGTGACATTATCACGAGAAATTTGATGAATTGTATAAATCGCATTATCGGACTTGATCGATCCTGATTCTTCGTTCTCAATAACCTTGACCAACTCCTTAAGAGCCGGTGTGCCAATCGAAATCAGGGCCTCAATAGCTGGATAATGCTGACTAGGTAATACCGGGCCCCCTCCAACCGTGCGCGCCATCCCTGGTTGCTGTTTTGACTCCGAAGTTTTTTCAAAATCCAATAATTTCGCGAGTGGTTCTGCCGCCTGGACGTATTTCATCGTCCCCAGCTTCGATATAGCTTCTAACAAGCGTTCAGGATGGAGTCTTCTAATCTTTTTGTCGTTTAACGTCCTAAGCAATTCTGTGGGATTATCGTTCTGGTTTATATTTTCGGTATTTCGCGACAGGACATTAGCGCTCTTATGATTAGGTCTTCTTTGCGAATCGGCATCCACACTGAATATGGGCAGAAGAAAAAACGTAGTCGAGATCATAAGAACTTTCCGTCCTTCTAATATGATTAGGTTTTTATATTCGATAATTTCCTCCTAGTCCTTACTATTGCAATCTCTAGTCGTTCCCGAACTTCCTTAGTGTTCGTTTTGGTTTCCGCATTTTCGAGGTACGCAACTGCTTCCGGGCTCATTGAAAAAATCGATTGTAGTGTAATAAGGGCATTAGTGCTCCTAACTGAATCCGCAGGTTCGTTCTCAATAATCTTTAGCAGTTCAGGCAAAGCTGGCTTACCAATTTCAAGTAATGCCCCCATGGCGGGATACCGTTTCCATAAGGAAACAATATCCCAGTCTTCAACGACCACGCTGTCCTTATTCTTCGAAATGGACGGGAACTTTTTCTCAAGATCGATATTCTCAGCAATTGCCGGCGCAGCCTCGGCACATCTGATGTTTCCTAAAACCCGCATTGCATCGAAAGTTTTTTCAGATGACTTGAGCTTCATCTCCCGGTCTCTTAACCGACTAATCAACTCTTTAATCTCAGGGTCATTCTCGGAATTGCAGCCGTCAGCTACCTCTGCTTGTGCTGGCTCGCCCACCCCTTTTGTCCCTATATGGGGATTGGAAACTACAACTAAAAGACCCGCAGACCCAATGAGCAGTGTGGAGAAGAAAAGAAGAATTGAGTTTTTAACGAATATTTTTTTCGACATAATAGATAACTCCTATTTTATTTCCGGTATTCATTGTAAATTCCAAGGGTTGTCGTGTAATCGCCATCTAATCTGACGGGATAACCGCCCGCAGAGTTGCGTGTTAAACCCGAATCTCGAAGCGGAATGTCGTAATCGACCCCAGTCGTCGTGTTTATAAAATTTGCCGCGTCGACTAAGCTGCCATTGCCGCCGCTATTTATTATTTGCACGCTGACGGAATCGAGGTCTTGTCGGTTAGCGGCGTCGTTGGTCAATGGCCCCAGATTTAATTGCTTTATACTGTTTGCCGGGATCGTTACAGGGGGCGACTTAAAAACGCTACCTCATCCAGTAGTTCTTTATTTTCAGATCGAGGTAGGGGAAGGCGCAGTATTCGACGTTGCGGCCTGATTCGCGGAGTTTTTCGACCATTTTGATGGCGGCGTCGGCGTTGCGGGTGTGGACGATGATGGTGGCGGCGGGTTGGATGTGGGGGTTTTGGCTCATCCACTCGGCGATCTCGTAGCCGGTGTTGTGGTGATCGTCGTGTTCGTTCGATTCGTAATGATGAGGGAGCAGGTCGTGATCGAGGAAGATTGCATCGTACGTTGGCCCAGCCAGCAATTGCTTGGCCTCGTCAACATTTTCGGCGATATCGAGGTCATCACCCGCAAACCTTTTAATAAACCAGCGATGCCGACGCGTATCGTCGTCAAGCAGCATTACACTGATCGCCCCCCGCTCGACGGTGAGGTCGGCCAAACCAAGTCTTATCATTACGCTACGGATAATTCCCATAAATGCTGCTTCCGACCTAATATATCACAACCTCGGCGCCGCGTCGGAAGGCCAAACTTGAATTCAAAATTGCCGGTGCTATAATCCAATCACGCCACTGAAAAATGCCCCGCGAAACACTTAAAAATCACCAGCTCAAGGCCGTGCCGAAATTTGATGACGCGGATGTGGACGCCCTCGTGGACGAATGCCCACTGTGTTTCGGGGCGGGCATGGAGGTCGTTCCCGGCAAAGGCGCCCGGATATGTTCGTGCCGCCGATTGAAGAGCCAGACCGGAGTGTTTGAAAAGGTCAGGCTGCCCCGGCGGTATGACGGGTTTCATTTCAACAATTACGAGGCGGTCACAAATTCGCAAAAGGACGCGTTCAAGCGTGCCCAGGTCCTGACCCATGAGTATCCGGCAGTCGAACGCGGATTGCTCATTAGCGGCAGCGTCGGTGTCGGGAAAACACACCTTGCGGTTTCGATCTTAAAAGGCCTGACCGAACGCGGTTTTTCGTGCCTTTTTTATGAGTTTGGCTCGTTGCTCAAGGAAATTCAGGATTCCTACAACCCCAGTACCCAGTCATCCGAACTCGGCGTTCTTTCACCCGTCCTCAACGCCGAGATACTCGTACTGGACGAACTGGGGGCCTCGAAACCGACCGACTGGGTGCGGGACACGATGGCCCACGTCATAAATACCCGTTACAACGACAAAAAGCTGACCATCTTCACGACAAATTATCTCGACGAACGCCGAAACGAACGCGAAGAGATCCTCGAAGACCGCATCGGTACGCGTCTGCGTTCACGCCTCTACGAGATGTGCAAAACCGTCGTCATCACCGGTGACGATTACCGAAAGCGGTTCGACAAAACCCCTCGCACATAATACTAACCCCGGAAAACATCGCTACCGTTCCGCAGGAACCGCGGAGATTAGCCCGATGTGTAACGTCGGGGGAAAAGCCGAAACGAGCCGCACGCCGTCAGGTGTGCCGAAAAAAAACCCTCCGGCACACCTGACGGTGTGCTGAGATGCCCGTATCACCTGTTCCCGGGGCTCGTCGCCCCGGGCTAATATGCAAAGTGCCTACGGCACAGCCATCGGATTTCTCGTATCCGTGCATGAGTTTTTAGAGATGCCCTAAAGCTAGTGGCAACATATTAACCTCATGTATTTTTTGCTGGACGCACCACAGAAACATATGTTAAAATCTTTTTAACGTTGTTGATAAATATTATCACAACACTCAGATCAACTCGACAGCTTTCTACTTACAATATGCTCGCTACCGACCAGGTTCTAAATAAAGGGCGCTACCGGATTGTCAACACTTTCAAACAGGACGCGGGCGGCGGCATGTATGAGGCTTATGACACCGTCAGCAACACAAACGTCGTACTCAGGGAAACGGTTGGCAGCCTCGGCAAGGTGACGACCACGAGCCAAATGGAAGCGATAAATCTGGCCTTTGTCGGCGGTGCCCGGACGCTCGCCGAATCGAGGCACGAATCGCTGGTCAGCGTTCAGGACTATTTTGCGGACATCGACCGTCAATACCTCGTACTCGAACCCGTCGCCGATCTGGACCTTGCGAAATACATGGATGCCGGACATGACAGACCTGAGTTGACCGAGGTGTTGTCGTGGGCCGATCAGTTGCTCGATGCTCTCCAGCATCTTCACTCAAGACCGACGCCGATAATTCACGGCGACCTCAGACCCGAAAATGTAAAACTGGCCGCGGATTCAAAGGTCAAACTCCTTGTCTCATGCCCCCACGTCGACGCAGATGTAAACCTGATCACGTTGGCCCCTATCCGCTCGTCCGAGGACGGCGGCGTCAATTACAGGCCGCTTGAGCAGCTCTGGGACGGCCTCGATGCGTTATCGCAGCGCGTGATCCTCAACCACTATGACGAAGAGTCCGAGCGCTGGCTGCTCCAACCGCTGAGTGCCGCAACCGACCTCTATTCGCTGGCCGCGACGCTTTACGCCGTCCTGACCGGAACCGTTCCGGCAGACGCTCTCGACAGGTCCATTGCTGCCCTTGAGGACAAAGCCGATCCGCTAATTTCACTCGCAGAGGCGAACCCCGCGGTGCCCGACGAGGTTTCAAACGTGATCATGAAGGCGATGTCGCTAAGGCGCGAGGACCGCTTTTATTCGGCCGTGATACTACGGCAGATACTGCATGCAGCAACCGCCCGCGTAAAAGAGCGTGAGCAGAAAACGGTTCCCGTCAATGAGGTCTCGCCCCCGCCGGACATGCCTCCGATGCTGTCGAATTCGGACGCGATACAAATCGAGATCGAAGCCGAAGGCAACCGCCTGGAACAGGAAAAGATCGCGCTTGAGATGCGTCAGGCCGAGCTCGACGCCGAAGTTACGGCACAAAAAGCCGAGCATGAGAAGCTCGAACGCGAGGCTGCCGACGAGCGTCAACATCTCGAACAGGAAAGCAAAACCGCCCAGGACGAGGCGAAGAAGGCTTCTGACCTGGCATCGAAGGAAACATCTTCAGCCCTTCGCAACTTATCTGCCGATCTTGACGAAGAAGATGAAGATCTGCTCGAAGTCCCAAAAGCACCCGTCCCCCGTTCACCCATCACCCTGGCGAGCCTCCCCACTCAGGCAGCCGAAAAAATGTCAGATTTTGTCATGCCGGACAGCGATCACGAGCCAAGCGGGTCGAAATGGCGTTTGCCGGCAGTCGCGGTTGCGTTCGTTTTGATCGCCGCTGCATCGTTCGATATCTGGAAAATGTCATCCGGCGGCTCAACCGCAGTATCAACATCAGTATCAGGACAACCGGCCTTGATGCCGCAGCAATCGGAAGCTGCTCCACCGGCCGATACGCAGAAATCAGTCGAGCCCACCCAAGCATCTGTCGTCGACACACAGCCGCTCCTGTCCGCTCCCGTGACGGTCACTGACAGATCGCCCAAAACGGCGATACCAACGACCGTGCAGGAAAAACCGAAAAAGACGCCAACCCCCGCTCCGGCGAAAACGCCTGCGCCAAAGAAAGCTGTGACGGTCGACGACCTCATTAACGACCATTGATCGGACAAAATTCGCTTATTTAAAAGTGAGGAAAGTATGAGAGCACAATTTTTACCACTGTCCCGCAGATCGATCCGGGCCGCTGCGGCGGCCGCTTCGATCGTGTCGATCGTATTCATTTTTACGAGCCTTTCAAACGTTGCTGTCGGCCAGCCAAATCAATTGATGCTCGCCGACATTGTGATCGCACTCCGCTCTAAAAAAGTCACGCTGCCGGAACGCAACAAGATCCTCGCCGGGGCTGTCGTCGTCCGCGGGGTGACTTTCACCCTAACGCCGGAGATCGAAAAAGAACTGACCGACACGGGTGCCGACCAGAGTCTGATCGAGGCGATCAGACAAAAGAGCAGGATGGTAAAGGCCTCCGCCGTCATGACTCCACCCGTTGAAGCGAAACCGAAGATCGAACCGCCCGTCCCCGCGCCGCCGCCGCTCGATTTTGTATTTTACGAAAAACGGGCTGACGCGGCTTTTGCGAATGGGGAGACCGAATTAGCCATCGCGGACTATACCAAGGCGCTCGAAATGGATCCCAAATCGGTGGACGCGCTTGGCGGACGCGGCCTGGCATACGTCAAAAAACTTTCCTACGACCTCGCGATCGCGGACTATGACAAGGCGATCGAGATCAAGCCAAAGAACGCTGCCGCCTACGCAAATCGTGCCGCGGCGTATGAAAGAAAGGGTAACGCGGAAAAGGCCGTCGCCGACTATGACAAGGCTCTCGAGTTGGAGCCAACCAATGAATTTGTTAAAGCCGGAGCGACGCGGCTGCACGCCGAAATTGATAAAGTGGCCGCCAAAAAGCCCGAGCCTGTCGCGACTCCGCCCCCCGCTCCGGTCGTTGCTGCTCCGGCCGCCCCGGAATTCGTGGACCTCGGTCTGCTAACCAACGAAAAAGCCGTCAAACTCGCCAAGCCTCTATATCCAGCGTTCGCGATCAAGTCGCGCGTCGGCGGTCGCGTTACGGTCGATGTCACGCTTGACGAGGCCGGCAACGTCACGTCGGCCAAGGCCTCCAGCGGCCCGGCGATTCTGCGTCAGGCCAGCGAAGATGCCGCAAAGAAATCCAAGTTCAATCCGCCGACCTTCTCAAACAAGCCGACTAAAGGAAAGGGTTATATTATCTACAATTTTACGCCGGAGCCGTAGTGGTTTTGTCAGGTCCGCTTTAGTAGTTTCCAACGACATCGTTGGATTTGATTCCGCTTGCTTCCTGAGCGATCTTGACGCCGACCGAGGCTCCGATACGCGTTGCCCCCGCCTCAAACATCGCTCGGGCGTCGTCGATTCCCTTTACCCCGCCCGATGCCTTGACGCCTAAAGTGCTGCCGACCGTTCGCCGCATTAACGCGACATCGTCCGCCGTGGCCCCGCCCTTGGCAAAGCCGGTTGACGTTTTTACAAAATCGGCTCCGGCATTTTTTGCGGCGAGCGACGCTCGCACCTTTTCGTCGTCGGTCAGCAAGGCGGTCTCGATTATTACCTTACAAAGCACGTTATTTTCGTGCGCGGCCTCGACAACGGCGCGGATATCATCTTCGACAAGGCAATCGTCGCCCGATTTGAGAGCACCGATATTTATGACCATATCGACCTCGCGTGCGCCGTTAAAGATCGAACGCCGGGCCTCGTAAGCCTTAACGTCCGGCAAGGTCGCACCCAACGGGAATCCGATCACCGTGCAAACGGGGACGCTGGTTCCCTTCAAAAATTCAGCCGCCTTTTTTACCCAACCGGGATTTACGCAAACGGACGCAAACCCAAACTCTGCCGCCTCCCCGCAGAGTTTTTTAATATCGCTTTCCGACGCGTCGGGCTTGAGCAGCGTGTGGTCGATCAGGCTCGCCCAGTCATGGGCCGTCGCCGTCTCACCAAGAACGATCCCGATGCGCTCCGCCCCGGCGTCAACAATCCGCTCGACATCGGCGCGACAGAATGTCGGGCAGTATTCCTCGCCCGAAAGCTTGTCCATGACCATGTTGGTGATCTGGTCGATCAGTTGGTCGTAATTGCCATTTTGCTGCATGGAAATCCTATTTTATCACTTTCGATACTGCTTATCGATATTGTCTATCTTCCCGACGCGTTTTTTGTGCCGCTCTTCACAGATGTCGGTTGAGATAAACGCCTCGACAATTGCCTTCACCTCATCGAAAGTATTTTGCCCCGCTCCGAGCGTCAGGACGTTTGCCCCGTTGTGTTCACGCGAATTTTTAGCGAGAGTTACCGAATAGCACGCTGCAGCCCGAACATTCGGGACTTTATTTGCGGTCATTGCGCTGCCAATTCCTGCTCCGTCAATGATGATACCGACATCGACCTGTCGGCCGCTGACCGATTTGGCGACGGCATGAGCAAAGTCTGGATAATCCACGGCGTCTTCGCTGTCAGTGCCAAAATCACGTACCTGCAAACCCATATCGGTCAGGAAAACCGCAAGCTGCTGTTTCATCTTAAAGCCTCCGTGGTCGGCACCGATCGCCGCAGAACGCACCTTTGCCGTACTTTTTCTCGCTTGTTTGCGAATCAATTCGATCTGACGTTCATTGACGATGTCCTGTGCAAGGGCAGTAAATTTCACGTTTTCGGCGACACGCACCTTCGAACCCGGCTCCAGGCCACGGAGGTCGTCTTCGGTGATGAGCGATTTTGCCGATTCGTCGCGGTCGTATTCCTTTCCAAATTTATCGTGGAGCGAATTCACGATGACATGCTCAACAGAGCCTGCATCTGCCGCTGCTACCGCCGCTGGCTCACCCTCCGTCGGAACTGTCGCCAGCACCTGCTTTACCAATTCGCGAACCCGGTCGCGTGTATCTTTATTTACCTCGGCCATATAAAGAAGCAGTGACAGAAGCCCGCGCGTCAGCAAGGGCGTAACATCCAGGTTGGAGATTTCTATATCATCACCTTGAAAGTTAACCAATGTTTGAATAGTATTTCTAAATACCAATTCAATCAACCAGCGAGGAAAATATGGCGGCGGAATCTACCCAAATTGCAAGTGAATTCAACAACCCAAACCTCGAGATTCTTTATTCGGTGGATGGGATTCATGCACGGATCAAGGACCTCGGCAGGCAGATAACGCGCGATTACGCGGGCAAAGATCTCGTTTTGGTCGGCGTTCTCAAAGGCTCGTGCATATTCCTCGCCGACCTGATGCGCGAGATCGATCTGCCGATGACGATAGATTTTATGTCGGTTTCGAGCTATAAGAACGAAATGAAATCGACCGGCGATGTCGAAATTCTCAAAGATCTCAGCAATCCGATCCGCAACAAAGACGTTCTGGTTGTCGAAGATATTGTCGACACCGGCCTGACGCTCTCACGTCTGCTTGAAATATTAGGCACACGCGGTGCGAGCTCGATAAAACTCGCGAGTTTCCTCGACAAACCCGAGCCGCGGATAAAGAAAGAACTCGTCATCGACTATACCGGTTTCGTCGTTCCAAACAAGTTTGTCGTCGGCTACGGCCTCGACGCCGCCGGCCGCTACCGCAATCTGCCGTTCATCGCCGTGGTCAAGGATCCGTCGGCTGCCTAAGAATTTTTGCCACGAATTACGCGAATAACACGAATATTATTTCTTCCAATTCGTGACATTCGTGTAATTCGTGGCTAATTTCCCTCTTGCGGATTGACCGAACACGGCCTTTTCCGTATAATCTGTACTTTTCGATTGGCCGAGAAATTTGCGTCAATCAACAGGAGCTAACACAACAGATGAGTTACGCAATTATCAAAACAGGCGGAAAGCAGTTTGCGGTCGAGAGCGGTATGACGCTGCGCGTTCCGAGGATCGGCGAGAAAGAAGGCAAGAAAGTTGATGTTGACGCTCTCGTCATCGGCGACAAGGTTGGTGCCGGCACGGTCAAGGCGACCATCGTCAGCCACGGCAAAGCGGACAAGATCATTGTCTTCAAAAAGAAACGACGCAAACAATACAAACGCAAACAAGGCCACAGACAAGGCTTTACGGAAATTAAAATTGAAAAGATGTAGAGAACGGTAACAGGTTACAGGTTACAGGAAAGTCAATTTCCTCTCTTGTCACCCGTCACTTGTCACCCGTCACCCAAACATATGGCACATAAAAAAGGTGTAGGTTCATCCAGAAACGGACGCGACTCAAACGCACAGCGGCTGGGTCTCAAGAAATTTGGCGGCCAGCTCGTGCTCGGCGGCAACATCCTGGCCCGTCAGCGCGGCACCAAGTGGAAGCCGGGCAATAATGTCGGCAAAGGAAAGGACGACACGCTGTTCTCGTTGATCGAGGGCATCGTCAAATTCGAAGACAAAGGTCGTCGCGGCAAATTTATCAGCGTCTATGCCGAAGGTGCAGCCGAGCTCGCACCCAAGGTTGTCGCTGAGGCTGCCGCGTAAGTATTGTCAGCACCACCCGCGATAGCGGGTGGTTGAACTCTGAAAGCAAAACCCTCAAGAATATAAAAGCACACGTCATCTGGCGTGTGCTTTTTCATTACAGAATCGGTTAAGATTATTGAGTGCAGAACCCCGGCGAAGACATTGTCGTACAAGGCCTGGCCGACCTTTCCGAGGGATTGGAGACAATACCCTCTCTTCTCGTGTCTATTGGGGCACCAAGGCTCAGGAGGTCCGGCCACGCTATTCCCGCCTTCACGTTCTCCACCCCCGAGCATCGTCTTTATGAATTGCTCAAGACGGACGATCCTGACGCGGCACATTCGCGATATAACGCACTGATCCGTCGATTAGTGAGCTATGAAAGGGCGATCGAATGCGCGAATTAGCAAGCAAAGAAAAGATAGTCGAATTTATGCGCCTTTTCGGGCGGCAAACTCGCACCGAGGTTCGCGTTTATTTTACCGGCGGCACGACCGCCGTGCTGCATGGCTGGCGAGATACGACCTTAGATATCGACCTTAGATTTGAGCCAGAACCGGATGATCTCTATCGGGCAATTCCACAGATCAAAGAGCAGCCGCAGCTTAATGTAGAGCTAGCCTCTCCTTCCGATTTTATTCCTGAATTGCCTGGCTGGCAGGATCGTTGCGAATATATCGGACGCGAAGGCACCGTGAGCTTTTTCCACTACGATCCTTATAGTCAGGCTCTGTCAAAGATCGAGCGCGGCCACGATCAAGATATTCGAGATGTCGCCTCAATGCTTAAAGACGGCATGTTGGATCGCCAAAAACTACTTACCATGTTTAACGAGATCACGCCAAAACTATATAAATATCCATCCATCGATCCGGCTAGCTTTGAGCAAGCCGTAAATCGAGTCGTTAAAAACTGATGTGTTGGAAGGTATAGGGAGTCGGCAAGCCGCAAGATTTTTGGAGCTAAAATCCAGATTTTGACAAAAATAAGTCGATTTTTTAGATAAAAAAATCTTTTTTTCGTCTTTTTTTCCGCGGTCCAAATCAACGGCTTTTAACGCTGCCAAATCTCGTCAAAATCGCTAACTTATGCCGCCAAATCACTTGCCCTATTTCCCACATCTTTATCCACAGTTAGCCTTCGCAGTTTTCCACAGGATATCCACAGACCCCCCGTAAAATAAGGGTAATAGTTAAAGTATTTTCTACTTGACATTGAAAATAACGGGTGTAAACTGGTTTCATAGTCGAGATTGCTTACGGGCATTTTGACCGGCACCGAGAGGTGGAGCGGAGGTGGTGACACACCGTTCGAGGACAGAAGGAGCGGAATGCCGCTGTCCAGTACGCTCGGAGTCGAAGCCGAAAGGCTTGCAAGGGTCGGCCGCAAGGCGGATCTGAGTTGTTCGGATAAAAACGGACAACGCCCGCGAGAAATGATCAGCTCACCGGGTGCTACGCCGCTCAAGGTCCTTCGGGACGCTGAGCCTCGTTGCCGGGAACGTAACCGGCGGTGGAGGAAAAGCCACCAAAAAAAGACCTAATGGCACCATTACCTTCGGGTAAAACAGTTTGAATTTATTCATCTTGGGTGTTGACCGGGGCCACACTCTCCGCAGAGACGGCTTCGGAATACAAAATCGGTGGTTCGAACGTGTACATGCGAGAACCACCAAACCTTTCTCCAATCACTTCGGTGAGAGGCTAAAGAAAATAAAAGCATCGAAACGAGCAATCGGGACGATGCTTTTGTTTTTGCTATTTAAGATGCATAGCTGCAATATTCTATTATTTGTGCAGCACTGGCTCGGCACACGGATCCTGAAATAGGTTTACATGTGAGATGGGACTGGGATACATGAAAGATAAGGAGAGCGGCGGTGCGGCGACTGAGAGCATCGGGTGCCCTCTAAGGTCGCTGGGCGGCTCCCGTTTACTATTCACCGTTTACAATTTACAATTAAATATTAGCGATTACATATGAGTTATCAGGTCATAGCCCGAAAATGGCGGCCGCAGACCTTTGAGGAGGTGACGGGCCAGGAGATCATTACGCAAACGCTGCGCAATGCGCTGGAGCATGACCGTCTGCATCATGCGTACCTGTTTTCGGGTGCCCGGGGCGTGGGTAAGACGACCACGGCCCGCATTCTGGCGAAGGCACTCAATTGCCATAAAACAAAGGACAAACCTAATCTGACGCCGTGTTTGCTGGACGACACCACGGCGTGCCCCTCGTGCATCGAGATTGCGGAGAGCCGTTCGATCGACGTTCTTGAAATCGACGCGGCTTCGCACACGGGTATCGATGACGTTCGCGAGACGATCATCGAAAATATCAATTTCAACCCGACCCGCGACCGTTATCGCGTCTTTATCATCGACGAAGTTCACCAGCTTTCGAAACCGGCGTTCAATGCCCTGCTCAAGACGCTCGAAGAGCCGCCGGAGAACGTCGTTTTTATCATGGCGACGACCGAGTTGCATAAGGTGCCGGACACGATATTGTCGCGGTGCCAGGAGTTTGAGTTTCGCACCATTCCGCTGCAAAAGATATTTGACCGGCTAAAGCTGATCGCCGACGCCGAAAAGATCAATATCGACGACGACGCCCTGCGTGAGCTTGCCCGCTCGGGTACGGG
>JANYIL010000140.1 GCA_025362075.1 Chloracidobacterium sp. | reverse complement strand
GCTGACCGGCGATTTGCCGTTTGACGGTGAGACCGGGAAGGAGATCGTCAAAAAGCAGTACGGCGGACTGGCGGAGCCGCCCTCAACGGTGCGAACCGATTTGCCGCACGCCGTCGACGAAATACTCGCCAGGGCCCTGTCCTTCAATGCGTCCGACCGGTTTGTTAAGGCAAGGGATTTCGGGGATGCGTTTTCGAATTCTCTTACCGAGCCGGCCATGTCCGCCGCGGTTGCCGAACCGCCCGATGCGGTCGCAGCCGAACCGGCGTCGCAACTCGTGCCCATTCCGTTGGCTGCCGAAGTGGCGGCTCCCCCGGTCGAGCATAAGGTCGAAATCTTAAAGCCGATTGTCTCTAACCAGTCAAATCCGGTAGTCCCGTCCTGGAAAGCTCGCTCACCGGAGCCACTTAAGGTCGAGTCGTCCCGTTCAAAGTTGGTGGTTATTGCGGGTATTCTGGCCCTCGTCACCCTACTCGCGGTTGGATGGTTTTACTTTGCAGGTCGTCCGCCCGAATCGGGGCCGCCCGTTGCGGCAGATGAGAACACTGGCCAGGCAAATACCGCCCCCAACTCAGCAAAAACATCTGCTGATACCGAGCCGCCGCCGCCGCGCTCGATCGCGCAGCCCCCGAATACTGAGTTTTTCCAAACCAGTAAATCCGGCTTGAAAGGCGATCTGCTCCGTAATTTTGTTGGGTTTTCGCTCTACTATCCGAAGGATTGGAAGATTACAGGCCCGCAGGAGAGCACGACCGCCAATTCTCGTGGAAAATTCCTCGACATTTCGCGCTCGACGCCCGACGGCCAGCTCAAGGAGCAGATGCTGATCAGCTATTACCCGAGCAAAGGCACTTTTAAAGATGATAAAGACAAATTTGCCGCGATGGTCAAGGAGACCAACGATACGCTGAAAAAACTGATTCCCGACTATCAGATGGTCGCCGAGGGCGAGACTGTCATCAACGGCGGCTGGCGTGCCTACGAAGTCAAATTCCAGGGCGGCGGCACCTCGGCCAAGGGCGCCAAGCTCGTCGTCTGGGGCCGACGTATATTCGTCCCGGCGGCACGCCCGGGCACGCGCGACGGATTTGAGATCACAATGCTCACCACATCCCTGGCCAATGACGTCCGGAGCGTCGACGACGTGGGCGTCCACGGTGAACTGGCGACGATTCTACAGACGTTTGAGCCAGGGGAAAACTTCTGATTTCCACTATTCACCGCACGATCATTTGCATCGCGTCAGGCGAGCGGATTTTCCCGATTCGACCGCATACTCGGCGATCGGCGGGTCCGTGTCGTTCCATGCGACGGCAAATGTCATCGTCTTATCCTTAATAAACCCCTTATACACTGCCGGAGCAAATTGGGGCTCGTTGTTCGCGAGCGTCGGGCCAAAAGGATGGCGCAAATAAAAGCCGTTGACCTTAAAAACCCCTTTGCTGTCGGTTGAGAACGGTTCGCGAATCTCGCCCTGGGCACAGTCAAATTCAAACTTTACAAGGCTTTTCTCGACCACGATACTTGCTCCCCGGCCGCCCCAACTCCCCGCCGGTACCATTATTCGTTTATTGTCGGGCATTTTTTTAGGTTTGACCGGCTTGGACGGCTTCTTTTTGGGTTTAGATCTCGTGTTTGTTTGCTCAGAAGCGGTGTTCGTCCGCCCCGAGATGTGAGTAGCGGCAGCCAATGTGCCCGCAAGCATGACGAGGGCCAGGACTATCGCTTTTATGCGAAAATGACTTGGATTAATTTTCACTGGTGACTGTTCCTCCGTCGTTTTGATGCGGTGACGCCGCATAAGGATGTGGCGAATCTTATTTGCGATGCTGGCCCGGCCATATGCCCCGCGCCACGATGCAGGAAACGGGTGTGTTTAGACTGCATATTATTGCTTGCTTTTCAGGCCGTACTTCATTATGATGATCGATAGCACTGAAAAATTCTTTTCAATTATTCTGAATACACGGAGTTAGAGTCAACTTTCTCCACCTTGGTCGCCTTAGATCGAGGCGTTTGTGTATCCGATTTTAAGAAGATCCATAGGGAGGGCATACCTGTGCTTCCTCAGACAAGACGATATATTTTTGGAGTGATAACGATGAAATCGAACAAACTGGCTGTCATAGCCGCTATTTTAGTTGCCATTTTTGGCTTAACCGCAATTTCCGTCTCGGCTCAGAGCGGCGGCGTCAGCGCCAGTTCCAACGGTCGAAAAGTGGAAAAAAATGAAGCAAAAGAGCTCAAGCAGCGCGAACTTTCGCGTAAATACCGAGCCTCACTCACTCCAGCAAAAATTAAGGCTGCCCAAAATGGCAAGACCATTGTTTTGAAACCAGTACATCAGGACGTTTCCGGAACGCTGTCCGAGCTTATGGAGATCGCCGCCAGCCAACCGCCATTGAGCAAGGAAGACGGGCCGCGTTTCGAGGACCGTCGGGAAGAGTTGATCGAGGTACCCGATGCCAAGGGTTATACCCCGGGACCACTGGTCGAATCGTTTTTGCAAACCACCACGCCGGGGCCGTCACTCATGACGCCAGGAGCGAATTTTGAGGGGCCGGGTGCGGGGATCACCGGTTTCACCATACTCGGAGCACCACCGGACACAACGATGGCGGTCGGCCCGAATCATATAGTCGCGTGGGTCAACTCGCAATACATGATTTTTAACAAGGCCGGCGTCCCCCAACTGCCATCTCCATTTTTTGCAACTGGGGACACAATCTGGGCGGGCTTCGGCGGCGGCTGTCAAACGACAAATCGCGGCGATCCGCTTGTCGCTTATGACAAACTGGCGGACCGTTGGATCTTCAGCCAATTTGCGTTCGCTGTTAGTGGTGGTAGTCCGGTCATGCCATATCTACAGTGCTTTGCCGTAACTACCGGCCCAAATCCGGCGGGGCCTTATAATCGTTATTCATATAGTTTTGACACGGTCGCAGCGGGCGGACCCTCGTTCAACGACTATGGAAAGATCGGCGTTTGGAATGATGCGTATTACGTGGGGTACAACATGTTTGGCGGGTCGCCGGCTGGAGGGAATACTGGAGCCGGGCTGTGTGCGTACGACAAGGCTCTAATGCTCACTGGCGGAGTGGCGACATCTCTTTGTGCCCCGGTTACGTTTTATGGGGGTGGTGCGTCTCTCTTTCCCGCCGATATTGACGGGACGGCGGCGCCGACCGATCTGACACGCGGCGGCCTGTTTCTCAGACAATCAACTGCTCCGGCACTTCGCTACATACGGCTGAAGCCCAATTTTGGAGCCGCGACGGTCACGGCCACAGATGGATTTGGCGGAGCAGCCGGATCCGTTGTAGATATTCCTTTGCCTACAACGACGCGCGCCTGCAACGGCGCCGGCGGAGCGTGTGTTGCACAGCCGGGAACAGGAAACGTACTCGATACTTTGGGTGACCGGTTGATGTACCGGGTGACCTATCGAAACCGCGCCGGCGTCGACAGTCTGATGGTGACTCAATCTGTCGATCCCGACGGCGTCGGAGCGCGCTCATCGGCTATTCGATGGTATGAGATCAGGAACCCGCTGGCGAATCCCGCGGACCCCATTGTCGCCAACCGGCCTTTCATATTCCAAAACGGAACATTTGATCCGGGAGCCACCGGTGACCGGTGGATGGGATCGATCGCAATGAATGGCTCCGGCGATATGATGGCCGGGTATAGCGTGGCGGGTGTAGCTGCTATAGGGGGAGGGTTTCCATCGCTCGCCATCGCTGGACGCCAATCCGGTGACGCAGTCAATACGCTTCAGGCAGAGCAGACCGCGTTCGCGGGATCTGGTTCTCAAACCGGCACCTTGACTCGTTGGGGTGACTATACGACAACACAGGTCGATCCGGCGGACGACACCACTTTTTGGTTTATTGGGCAATATCTCGCGACGAGCGGAACCTTCAACTGGCATACGAGGATCGTCAGCTATAGCTTTGCTGCCCTGACACCGGATCTGACGATCACAAAGGCACACGTAGGAGCCAACTTTACGCAGGGCCAGAACGGAGCCCAGTACACCTTAACCGTAAACAATATCGGAGGGGCGGTGAGCACGGGCACGATCACGGTAACCGACACGCTGCCGGCCGGGTTGACGTTTGTCAGCGGCACGGGCACGGGATGGAGTTGCAGCGCTGTAGCTCAGCTTGTCACGTGTACGAATGCGGCGAACCCCATCGCGGCTGCCGGTAATTCCCCCATCACATTGACTGTGAACGTAGCACCGTCGGCGGCCACGAGCCTGAGCAACGCGGCCACGACCGCCTGTACCTGTACTGAGAGCAATACGGGCAACAACACATCTGCAACCGACACGGTAACTGTTATTCAGGTTCCGACGACGATGAC
>JANYIL010000125.1 GCA_025362075.1 Chloracidobacterium sp. | reverse complement strand
CGGGCGATAATTCAGCGGGAGTTTTCGCACGCATATTGCGACCCCCGGTCGACGGACGGATCGTTCAGGGCGAACAAAGTGTCCGTGTCGGTGACAAGATCGGCGTGCGGCTGCTCTCCGCTAACCCGAATAACGGGTTTATCGATTTTGCCGTCAATCATTGATTAACGCCAAAATTTTCAACTCGCCGTCAAATTGGCTAAGATGTAGATGAGGTAATAGTTATATGACGGAAAATGAAGGCGAAAACGATCAAAAACACAGCTTGAAAGACAGCATCACGGGTTTTGGACAGGTGATCATCGGCGAGATCGAATCGCTTGCGGGGGTCGTCAACGCCGATCCGCTGGCTCAGGCCGAGGGCGAATTTAACGTCGAGGTCGGCACGGTGCGGGAAGGTTTGGAAGAGGATATGGCTGAAGAAGACAGCGAAAAGTGAAGATTCGACCATAATATTTCGTGTATAATTAACGGTATGGAAACAACAATTTCACAAATGTCGGTCAGCGAGCTGCGTGAACTCATCTCGGAAGTCGTCGAGGAAAAGATTGCAAAGTATGCTGATCCGGATTATGGTCTCGAAATTCGGGATGATGTCCGTGTGAGGCTGCTTCAGCAGTCGAAAGATTTCCGTGAGGGCAAGCTCGCTACGGTCACCCTGGAAGAAGTGCTCGCGGATTTGGGTATAGATAAAGCGGAGATAGAGGCTGAGGAAAATGTACCGGCTACAGTTTGCTGACCACGTTCAGTAAATTGGACTGGCTTGCGAAAAATGCTGAGGCTGCGAAAGTCGAAGGTTTGCACGGCAACTTGGCGGGCTATTCCAAGTTGCGGGAGGGGGATTATCGCATTGTTTACGAAATCAGGCATGATGACAAGGTAATTCTCATTCATTCGATCGGCCATCGCAGCGAGATTTACAAAGATTGACGAGCCCAAAAGAACAGATTACATTCACTTTACCGGCTCGTATGCGTGGGCTCCAGCCGACTCTTATCCGGCAGTTTTTTGAGCGCGCTTTGCCGGACAGCATTAATTTCGGGCTTGGTGAGCCTGATCTGCCGACGCCGCAGTTTATGCGGGTTGAGGCGGCTCGGGTCACGCTTAATGAGCAAAATGGCTACACGTCGCATCCGGGAATTCCGGCTCTGCGGACAAAGATCGCTGAGCAATATCCGCATCTGAATTTGCCGATGAGCGGTGTCGTTGTGACGGTCGGTTCGCAGGAGGCGATGACGGCGGCGTTTTTGTGCATCGTTGACGAAGGCGATGAGGTCTTGATCCCGGATCCGAGTTTTCCGGCATATGACGCGTGTGTGCGGATCGCGCAGGGCGTTCCGGTGCCATACAGGCTGCCGGCGGATAAGGACTTTGCGTTCGACATTGAGGAATTTAAGGCGGTGATAACGCCTAAGACAAAAGCGGCGGTTGTCATCAGCCCATCGAATCCGACCGGCAAAATATTGACGCCCGATGATCTCAAACAGATCGCCGAGGTGCTGAAAGACACGGGTATTTACTTGATCTCGGACGAGATATACAGCGACCTCTTTTTCGGCGAGCGTCCGCATTCGACGTCGAAGTATTACGATAAGACTATTGTTATCAATGGTTTGTCAAAATCGCTGAGTATGACAGGTTGGCGATTGGGTTGGGCGGCGAGTTCGCAGGCGGACGTGATGCAGGCGATACAGGTTCTTCACGGTTTTATGACCGTTTGCACATCGGCGATCACGCAAAAGGCCGCGTTGCTCGGCTGGACGGCCGAGGCCGAAGCAGCAAAACAGAATGCCCGCGCCATTTACAAAAAACGAGGTGCGTTTCTCGTCGATCTGCTCGATAAAGAATTGGGACTGCGGGCAACTTCGCCGGAAGGTGCATTTTACACGATGCTCGATGTGCGAAGTTTGGGCGATGACATTGAGGTTGCAGAAAAATGCCTGCAAAATCGTGTAATCACGGTTCCGGGCGTCGCGTTTGGCAACGAAGCGAAAGGTTTCCTACGGCTTTCGTTCTGCAATACTGAGGAGAAGATGGTCGATGGCGTTCACCGAATGCTAGATGCGTTCAGGTCATCGTAGAATATTAGCTGGCAGCTTTTAGCTTAAGGCTGTTAGCTATAATTAAAACTCTTTACCGAAACCTTAATGAAGAAATACAGAGTAGGAATTCTAGGAGCCACAGGAACGGTCGGGCAGCGGTTTGCACAGTTGCTGGAAGATCATCCGCAGTTTGAGATCACGGCGATGGCGGCGTCGGACCGTTCGGCGGGTAAGCGTTATTCTGAAGCGTGTGCGTGGAAATTGCCGGGGTCGATCCCGGCATCGGTTCGCGACATCGTTGTGCAGCCGATCGAGCCGCCGCTTGAGTGTGATCTCGTGTTTTCGAGCCTGCCGTCAAGCGTCGCTCGCGAAACCGAGGAGGCTTTTGCACGGGCCGGCTATCCGGTGATCAGCAATTCGTCGAGCTATCGCATGGACGAGGATGTGCCGCTGCTCATTCCTGAGATAAATCACGACCACGTCCGGCTGATCGAAAAACAGCGTGAAAATCGCGGGTTTACCAGCGGGTTTATCGTCACCAATCCGAATTGCGCCGTCGTTAGTTTTGCACCGCCGCTTGCGGCCCTGCACCGCAAATTTGGCGTCGAATCGGTGATCGTCACGACGATGCAGGCGATCTCGGGTGCCGGTTATCCGGGTGTTCCGTCAATGGATATTATGGACAATGTGTTCCCGTATATCGCCGGCGAAGAGCCAAAGGTCGAGACCGAGGCCCAGAAAATACTTGGTGAATATGTCGACGGAGCGATTCGAAAGGCGGATTTTACCGTATCGGCGCAGTGCTTTCGCGTAAATGTGCTAGATGGCCACACGGCGTCGGTCCGGGTAAATCTGAAAGAGACCGCGACGCTTGAGGACGTTGTCGATGCGATGAAAACTTTCCCGTCGCTCGACCTTCATTCGTCTCCGGCAACGTTTATCGATGTCACCGACGAGCCCTCGCGTCCCCAACCGCGGCTTGACCGCGATAGTGGCAACGGCATGACCATAACGGTCGGTCGTGTGTTTCCCGATAATATCTACGATTACCGTTTTGTCGCGCTGAGCCACAACACGCTGCGCGGTGCCGCCGGATGCGCGGTTTTGAATGCCGAGCTGCTGATCGATAAGGGCCTGATCCAGATCCTGGATTAATCGAAGAATTTCTAATTTGCGTCGTCGGCTTTATTTAGTTGAATTAGGGGCCCTGCGCGGTTTCGTCGCGGCTGCGTCGGAACCTGACATTTTCCGGCGATATTGTGATAAGAGCTTCAAGAACTGGTGCAGCCTCGTTAAGGCTTTTGGTTGCTCCAATCGTATCATTTAGGGCCTTTAATGACTTACCTATCCCAAGGTAACACCCCGCCAGTTCGTACTGCCAGTCCAGATTATTCGGATCCCGAAGCGTCATCTCTTTCATTACCTTGAGAGCCTCTTGATAATTTTTCAGAGCTGCGCCCGCGTTGTTCATTTTTAGGAGAGTGTCGGCCATTGACCGCCGTGACACCTGAATCTGCACGAGCGCCGAGAGATCGTTTTTATCACTCTCGGCAACTGAGGAATAGCCGCTAATGGCGGTTTCGAACGCAGTAATTGCGGCCTTATAGCTTGTGGATTTTGTCTCGGTCAGCGCCACTTCGATCCAACAATCCGCCACTGCGTTGCGCTCGCCGAAATTTTCCGGGTCGGCAGTGAGGAACGATCGCTGCATATCCGTCGATCGGCGAATGTTCGCGAGACTGTCAGCCAACCTCCCTGATTCACGGTAGCCGATGCCGACCCATAAATACGAATCGCTTAAATTTCTTTGAAACCGCATGTTTTTAGGCTCCAGAGCGACGAGGTCATTTGCGGATCTCAAACTTTCCTCAAAGTCACTATTCGCCCCCTCGGTATTTCCCATCAACATCCGCACATAACCAATGTATTGATGGGCGATCCCTTGACGCAGAATGTAAACCGTGTTGGCGGGATCCGCGAGAAGGAGCTGCCGGTTGATTTCAAAAGCTTTTTGGTAATTTTGCAGGCTTTCAGACAGCGAACCGCTGCGCAGGATCACTTGCCCAAGACGGAGGTATGCTGAGCTCAGCTGTTTACGAACATTCACATCCTGATCGTTCGCCGCCGCTCTTTCGCTGATCTCAACCGCCAGCCTATAGCTCTCGGCCGCACCGTGAATATCCCCCGTCAGGGTGAGGATATCCCCTGCTTTTATCCGGCTGCTGGCAACGTCTATCATTCGCGACGCGTCATCAGGCTTTTTAGCCAATAATCCCGACCTTAGTTGAAGGGCTTTGTTCTGACTTTCGAGCGCCGCACCGGCATTTCCAAGATTGGGTTTGAATAACTCAGCCTGCACATCGCCGATCTTTTCGTAAGCGGCGGCAAGCTCGGCGGTCAGGGAATCGTCCCCCTCGGATTCGCTTGCCAGGCGATCCAGATATTGGACCGCTCTTTCGACGAGGAGCGAGCGCGCCTTGATCGGGCTTTTTTCGATCTCGTCATTTATTTCAAAAACGAAGGAATTCGCGAGCTGGCGGACGTCATTAAACCGGTTTTCGGCTTTTGTGCGTTCCACGCTGGCTATGCGAGCCTGATACATCGTCGCCGCAAGGCCACCCAGCAAGGTTATGATTATCAGGAGAACGCCGGCCGCGGCGATGCGGTTTCGGCGGATAAATTTAGCGGTCCGATATTTCCATGTCCCGGAACTGGCGGATACGGGCAGTCCGTCGAGATAGCATTGGATGTCCTCTAAAAGCTGATCGACCGACGAATAACGGCGTTCAGGCTCTTTTCTGAGGGCCTTAAGAACGATGTTGTCGAGGTCGCCTTTTAACTTCGAAGCAAAGCCGGGACGGCTATCTCCGGCCGGGGCTTTCTCTCCGCCGGTGCGAATGAGCGCCCGGCTCGGCGCGGCCGGGTTCGATTCGCAGACGACATGGAAAATCTGACTAATATTCGACCCGTCCGTACGATACGGGCGCTGGCCGGCCAGCAGCTCGTATAGGATCACGCCAAGCGAATAAATGTCTGTCGCGGTCGTTAGTATTTCGCCCCGGACCTGCTCCGGTGAGGCGTATTCGGGCGTAAAAACGAAATGCTGTGTCCTGGTTACCGCCTCGGCTGGTTCTTTCGGCAGCAATTTGGCAATGCCGAAATCGAGTAATTTTGGCACTCCATCCTTATTTACGAGAATATTCGATGGTTTAAGGTCACGATGAATTACCAGGTTCTTATGGGCGAACGAAACCGCCGAACAGATCGCTGCGAATAAGCTTAATCTCGCCTCGAGGGCCATATCGTTTTCGGCCACATACTCCGTAATAGGCACGCCTTCGATATACTCCATCGCGAGAAAGGGCCGACCTTTGTCCGTCGCGCCCCCATCGATCAGATGAGCAATGTTGTCATGCTGAAGAGTGGCGAGGATCTGGCGCTCGTTAAAAAATCTGGCAAGAACCTCGGCCGAATCAATACCTTCTTTTATGAGCTTAAGGGCCACCATTTGCGTGTAAGCCCCATCGACCCGCTCGGCCAGGTAGACCGAACCCATGCCCCCGGTTCCGAGTTCGGAAATTATTTTGTATTTATCTATATGATCGCCAGTTGCCGATCCGCCGCTTGACGGGAAAACGTAAGAGTGGGCGGAGCGTTCGAGCGGGTCCGAATCCTCATTTTCAAGATCGAGCAGATCGAGCACCTCGTCAAAAAGCCCTGCATCATCACCGCAGGCCTTATGCAGAAAGGCGGTGCGTCCGACTGGTCCCGCGGCGAGGGCGTCCTCGAGGATCGGCTTGATTTTTTTCCAGCGTTTCTGATCCATGGATTATAGAAAGATAACTAAGGTCAGGAATCTTTCAGAGTTTTATATAAAAAAAGCTTTGCGCTCGACCACTCGCGTTTTATCGTAGCAGGCGAAATCTTCATGACCTCAGCGATCTCATCTATGGTAAGGCCGCCGAAAAACCTGAGTTCGACGACGCGGGCCTGCTGGGCATCAAGCTCTTCGAGCTTTGTCAGAGCTTCGTTTACGGCGAGTACGTCGAGGGGCTTTTGATCACCAAAACTAACGGCATCATCCAGAGCGATTTGTGTTTTGTGCTCACCGCCTCGCTTAAGCCGATTCCGCATACGGGCATGCTCGATCAAAATTTCCCGCATCAGCCGCGAGGCAATCCCGAAAAAATGAGTTCTGTCCTGCCATTCGATGGCATTTTGACCTATCAGCCGGATGTATGCCTCGTGCACCAAGGCAGTCGGCTGCAAGGTATGTTCGGCCCGCTCACGAGATAGATGGTGGCCAGCCAGACGGCGAAGTTCGGCATAGACCATCGGCAATAACTCGTCAAAGCCCTCGCGTCTCTCGGCACGGAGTTCCTCTAGGATTTTAGTGATCGGGCGATCATTCATTCATTGTTAAGAGCGGTAGGATTAGAATAAAGGGAACCGGTCGAATAATCAAAAACGCCGGTCGTAAGGTTAGTCATTTGAGTCCAACTTAATCATCTTATCGTGGCGCAAGACCGAATCAATATTTAAAGCAAGAATCCATCCTTTTAGAAAAACTTAAAAAAAATTCGATACTCTCAGATGACCAAGAGTTTACGAGCGTTCGCTGCTAATTTAGTCACGCTCAAAAAGAACCGCACTTTTCTTTTTATTCCCACTAAAATAAACTGAAAACACATACCTATGATTGACAGATACACATTGGCCGAAATGTACGACATCTGGTGCCTGGAAAACAAGTTTGATAAATGGCTTGAGGTTGAGATCGCCGTCTGCGAAGTTCACGCCGAGATGGGGACGATTCCCGTCGAGGCCCTTGCCGAGATCAAGGCAAAGGCCGCGTTTTCGTTAGAGCGTATCGCCGAGATCGAAAAGACGACCGACCACGACGTGATCGCCTTTACGACTAATCTCGCCGAAAATATCGGCCCGGCCTCGCGGTTTGTTCATTACGGGCTGACCTCAAGCGATGTCGTTGATACGGCAAACGCTCTTCTGCTTCGTGAGTCGTGCGATGCTCTGTTGGCGAGAGTCGACGATTTGCTGGCTGTCTTGAAGCGGCGGGCGTATGAATTTAAGGACACGCCGCAGATTGGACGCACGCACGGCATCCATGCCGAGCCGACGTCCTTTGGCCTCGTATGGGCGCTTTGGTACGAGGACATGAAGCGAAATCACGAGCGGGTCGGTAGGGCGATGGAAGCCATCTCATTTGGCAAAATTTCCGGCGCGGTCGGAGCCTTTGCTCACCTTTCACCCGAGGTTGAGGAACGTGTTTGTGCCAAATTGGGATTGAAACCCGCGAACGTTTCGACCCAGGTCATCCAACGTGAGGCGTATGCAGAGTATCTCTGCACGTTGGCGATTGTCGCGTCGTCATGTGAAAAGATCGCGTTACAAGTAAGGCATTGGCAGCGCACCGAGGTCCGCGAGGCACAAGAGGCATTCAAGAAGGGACAGAAAGGTTCGTCGGCGATGCCGCACAAACGCAACCCGATCCTCTCTGAGCGTATTTGCGGCATGGCCCGCACCGTGAGGGCCAATTCGATCGTCGGCCTTGAGAACGTCGCCCTATGGCACGAACGCGACATCTCGCATTCGTCCGCTGAACGCATAGTGCTCCCCGATTCGAGTGCGACCCTTGATTACATGCTCGCCAAGACAACGAGCCTGCTCGATACCCTAGTTGTATACCCCGAAAACATGCTTAAGAATCTCAATCTGACCGGTGGATTGGTTTTCAGCGGTCAGCTATTGCTTGCGTTAACGCAAAAAGGCGTTTCGCGCGAAGACGCCTATGCCTGGACGCAGCGAAACGCGACGAAGGTGTGGGACGAAGGCGGCAATTATCACGAGCTGATAAACAATGACGCGGATATTTCGTCGCACCTTTCGGCTGAAGAAATTGCCCGCGTTTTTGATCTAAAACATTATCTGAGAAATGTTGAAACGGTTTTTGAAAGGGTATTTGGGAAATAATTCCGTACCTGATAGGCATCAGGCAGCTACCAATAATTGATGAGGTTCCGGCAGTTCGAGACCGCTTGCACGATAGGTTTCTATAATGGCGTCTAATGCTATCTGGGCCTCACGCAACGCATCTTCACGAGATTCTCCGAAGGCGGAGAGTCCCGGAAACTCTTCGCATATAGCGATAAATCCTTCGTCCTCGCCACTCCAAAAAATGTGAATTGCGTACTTAGTCTGCATTTTCTATAATTGCGATTGCTCTCAACAACTGTCTTATTTGATACGGTTTCGACTTCCCCTTTACATCCTGAAAGTTTTGCACACGGCCATGTTCGGGGCTGAGTTTCGGGTTTTCGTATATCCTGTGCGAACTGCTTTGGCGGCGAAACTGCCAGCCGAAACATTCGGCGAGAATGCAAATCTCCACGAAGCTAAAGTTATTTGGCGAATTTCTCGCCTTGGTCAAAATCTTATCACAGTTGCTCATACAGAAATGAACAAAAAATTTAACGAAATAACGCGGACATTTCGTCCTACCTTTCGGCTGAAGAATTGCCCGCGTCTTTGATCTGGGACATTACCTGCGTAACGTCTGGAAAAGCGTTTGTGTTAACTAATTCGACCAGTTATCCGCCATGTTGCCGATGATGGGCAGCTTGAATATCTGCCCCTGAAAGGCCTTGATGCAGCTAATGACCAGACCGACAAAAGCGCCGAGGGCAAAGAGCAGAAATATGATATAGACAAAGAAACTCAGGAAGCTGAGCGCCGGCATGTTTATCGCTGCCGCAAGAAGTACGATCACCATTACGAGCACAAATGTGACGATGTACCCGACAATGATCAGAGCGCTCAGCAGCAAAGACTGAAACGCGTGAAATCGAGGCAGCTTGTTGGTCTTATCGGTAGCGATAATTCCGATGCTCACGATCAGGTGGCAAAAGCAGACCGGGATGTATGCAAGCCCCGCCGCGACGTTTGCGTCCAGTCCGAACGCTGATTTTCCTGAGTTTTCCATATTTTATATTGATCTACGAACTAGTTCGACCAGTTATCCGCCATGTTGCCGATGATCGGGAGTTTGAACATTTTGCCCATAAAACCCTGGATGCATCCGATGATTGTACAAACTGTAAATATGAGGAATGTGCCAATATAGACCAGCGATCCCAGTATCGACAGAATTCCCGAATTAGCTGCGACTCCGGCGCCAACAATTACGATTCCGATAACGTAACCAATAATAAGTATGCCGACCAAAAGAAGCGACTGAAAAGCCGAAAAGCGCGCGAGCTTATTCGTCTTATCTGTCACGATGATAATAATGCTCATAATCAGATTAACCGCGCATATCGGAAGATATGCGAGTCCCGCAACGACATTTGTATCGAGTCCGAGAGCGGACTTTCCAGAGTTTTCCATATTCTTTTAAAGTTCTCCTTTAGGTTTGAATTAAAACAATTTTAAGCCGAAATTTAGAGTGAAATCTAACACAAGACTTTGATAAATACAAACTTTTGCGTAACAATCTAAAATTTATTTTGAATCACACAATGAAAGCAAAAGTATTCGTTACACTAAAGCCAAGCGTACTTGATCCACAGGGCAAAGCAATTCATCATTCTGTAGAACTGCTGGGATTCAAAAATCTTGCAGATATTCGTCAGGGAAAATATTTTGAGATCACTTTTGACGATGGTGTAGAGATCTCGGATGCTCGCGAGACGGCTGAAAATATCGCGAAAAATATGCTTGCTAATCCGGTGATCGAGGACTATAGAGTTGAGATTACTGATTGATGGGAGACAATCTTAAAATTGCTGATGTTGCCTCGGTACTCTTTGATATGAAGAGTAGAGGAATTATTGGCAGGTATGCCGTGGGCGGGGCTTCCGCGGTTGCGTTCTATACCGAACCGATAGCGACTAAAGACCTCGGTATTTTTTTTCTTTTCGAGCCTCCGCAAAGTAGCCTTATTCTCTCTCTGGATCCCATATACAATTATTGCCGGGAAAAGAGCTATATTTTCGACCACGAATTCATTATGATTGAAGGATGGCCCGTGCAGTTTGTCGAGTCGAGCAATGAGCCGCTTTGGAACGACGCTCTTGCAAATGCGGTGTCATTTTCATTCGATGGGTTGAGCATAGATGTCCTTCCGCCCGAACATCTCGCCGCAATGTGGGCGAGCGTTGCAAGGCCGAAGGACATTCTGAAGATTCAACATTTTGCGGAAAGCGAGGTCCTCGATCCCGTAAAACTTAGGCACGTTCTTACCCAATTCGATCTTGTAAATGTTTGGCGAAAGCACCAGGGAGGTTTTCCAAATGAACTCCAATTCTAAAGCATTGCTTGTGGAGCAAAAGAAAAAGTACCGTGCCTACGCCCGAAGTATGCCCCTAAGCGACAGACTTAGAGCATTGGAAACTCTCCAGGAACAAAGCTATGAAATCCTGCGTATTCGTGAGGCAAACGGCGGACGACCCATTCCCGAGGGCTGGCGGCGATGGATGATGGCCCAAGAGGAGCTTGCAATAAAAAAATGAAATTCGGCGTAGTAGTGTTTCCCGGCTCGAATTGCGATCACGACGCGTACCATGTCGTGTCGAAGCACGTTGGGCAGCCGGTGGATTTTATCTGGCACAAAGAAACCGATCTGAGCAGCTTTGACGCGGTGATCGTGCCGGGCGGGTTTTCGTATGGGGATTACCTGCGGGCCGGAGCGCTCGCGCGGTTTTCGCCGGTGATGGAATCGGTGCGAAATTTCGCGTCCGAGGGCAAGTTTGTCTTTGGTATCTGCAATGGCTTTCAGATCCTTTGCGAAAGCGGGTTATTGCCAGGGGCCTTGCGGCGAAATGCGGGGCTGCATTTCGTCTGCCGCCACGTAAATCTCAAGGTCGAGAATCATACCACCCCATTTACCACCGAAGTCATTGCGGATAAGGTACTTTCGATCCCGATCGCCCACGCCGAGGGCAACTATACCTGCGACGACGAAACGTACAACATGCTTGAGGAAAATGGCCAGATCGTTTTCCGCTATTGCGACGAAAACGGCGAGATAACAGATGCCTCCAACCCGAACGGTGCCCGCTCGAACATCGCCGGTATCTGCAACCAGAACCGCAACGTCCTCGGCATGATGCCCCACCCCGAGCGGGCGTGCGAAGAATTGCTGGGTTCGAACGACGGCCGAGATATCTTTAGCTCATTGACCAAGGCGATCGCTCAGGTCGAGGCCGCCGCGTAAACACTTATACAGCAAAATCTTACGAAAGCACGTTTTTTCTTCGACGGGGCAGCGTCAAATTTCTCAAGCGCCTCAAAATCCATTCAAAAGATTTTACAATCGATTTATTAAATCGGCACGCTAACCTGTTGCAAGATATCCTGCAATACTTGCTCGGCTTCGCGGGTACGGCCGCGGAGGGCGTTGGTTCGCGAACTTACGATAAGGCGATGGGCGAAACATGGTACCACGAGGCGTTTGACGTCGTCAGCGATGCAGTAGTCGCGGCCCTCAATGAACGCCATGGCCTGGGCCGAGCGAAAAAGGGCGAGCGTGCCGCGCGGGCTGATACCCAGCTCGACAGATTCGGATTTGCGAGTTAAGTCAACTATTTGCAACAGATAATCGAGCAGGGCGTCGTCAAACCGCACGTCTGCGACCAGCCGCTGCATCTCGAGCACCTCGGTCTGTGACATCACCGGCTCAACGGAGTTCATCGGGTCGCTGGTCTCGCGGTCGCGCAGTATATTGCGTTCGTCATCGAGCGTCGGATATCCGATGTGCAGCCTGAGCATAAAACGGTCGAGCTGCGATTCCGGCAGCGGGTATGTGCCGTGATGCTCCGACGGGTTTTGCGTGGCGACGACGATGAACGGCAGCGGCAACCGCCGGGTGACGCCCTCGACCGTAACTTGCTCCTCAGCCATTGCTTCGAGCAGGGCTGACTGGGTCTTTGGCGTTGCGCGGTTTATCTCGTCCGCAAGCACGATATTTGAGAATATCGGCCCTGCCTTCCACTCAAAATCACCGCTTTTTTGATTAAAGATCGACAGCCCGATCATGTCCGACGGCAGTAGGTCGGACGTGAACTGGATCCGCTGAAACGACAATTCAAGGGCCCTCGCCAACGCGTTCGCAAGCGTTGTTTTGCCGATGCCCGGCACGTCTTCGATCAGCAAATGTCCTTTTGCAAGCAACGCGATCAGGGCAAATTTGACCGTTTCGGATTTGCCCCGGATGACGGTTTCGATGGCCGCCTGTAGCTCCGCGATCTTGCCCGCCGCGTCAAAATCCGGCGGAATATTATTGCCCGTGTCCCGTGTTTCGCTGATTATCCAGTCTCTCATTTATTGGTGAACGGGTATGCCCGCCTTAGAAATATTCTACCCGATTAGAAACACAGTGCGCATTAAAAAGTTGCATTAAACTCTTATGTTCGGAGTTCCAACTTAGTTGGCCCCTTCATAGCGAAGAAGCCTGCTAAAGCAGGGACTCGGAACGGGGAATTGAAATTCGGCACGAAACCATCTAAACTTTTGAAACTTAAGGCGTGTGTTTTCGTGAAAAACACGAGAGGGAATCACAGTATTTTATGAACAATCTTAACTTTCGGCTCAAAGACCAGCGCGGATTTAACCTAATCGAATTGATGATCGTGATCGCGATCATCGGATTGCTGATCGGCGTCGGCACGATTGCCTGGCAGGCCGTTATTCGTTCCGGCAACGAAACCGCGGCTGCCCAGTCGGTCGACAATGTCCGTAAATTTGAGGCCCAATTTGCTTCGCGCACGCGGGGAAACTTTGCGAGTTTTGACGAATTGATCGCCAAAGTGAGCATGGACGAAAAGTTTAAAGGTGAGAGTCCGGTCGTAAACGGCTACATTTTCAAGCTGACGGTCGAACCGTCATCTCCGGCCAAGCCATCGTCTTATTCGATAACAGCCGACCCGCAGGTTGGCGAGGGATTGACTTCGACGGGAACGCGCCATTTTTATACTGATTCGTCGCTCAGCACGATCAAGGGAACCGACGAAAACCGCCCGGCCAAGGCCGACGACCCGTCGATTTAGTGAACAACAAACAGTGAACAGTGAACAGTAACTGCTTTTTTTCTTGCCACTATTCACTATTAGTTATTCACTGTTCACTGCTTCCCGCCGTCTTAGCTCAGTGGTAGAGCACTCGCTTCACACGCGATAGGCCACAAGTTCGAATCTTGTAGACGGCACCAATGTTTACTTTTTTTTGGGACATCGTTTTGATGTCCCTTTTTGCGTGGTACACTCTAAGTATTGTCCGTTCTGCGCAGCCTTGAAGCATTCCGATTTTTGAAAAGACAGGAGAACTAAGATGTCACACCCAATACCAGACTTGTCCGCAAAACAGTTCATTAAGACTGGAATCAACACTTTTCGCAAGGTTAAAACCACCGTGCGGTCGGTATTTACGATATTGCTTCTGACGGTCGTCGTCAGCACCAGCGCTCTGATGGCTAGCGATGCCACGTGGTATTTTGGTCAAAGCGCGGCTGGTGTGTCGAATTTGTTCGACACCAGCTACGGACAAAAAAGCACATCCGGATTCGATGACGGGTCGGCCCCGTTCGCCCCGACGCAGGTAAATTTTACACCGACGACCTACACCGTAAACCCCGAGGGAAATTTCCCAGGGACCAAGACTGTCACTGTAAACTTGACACGCACGGGAACGACGAACGACACGTCCTTTATAGACGTTTCGACGCCGTTAAATAGCGGGACGGCTACGCGGGGTACGGCGTGTCTGAATGGTAACGGCGTCGACTATATCGGTGCGGCAACCACACTAACTTTTACGCCGGCTGTTAATACCGGCAGCCTCACGATAACCATCTGCGGCGACAATCTTTTCGAGGGTAACGAGACCTTTCAGGTAGTTCTCAATAACCCCAACAACACCACACAAGGGCCCAATAACGTCGCCACGGTGACCATAATTGATGACGACCCGGCGCCAACTCTTACGATGACTGCCGCGTCGTCGGCCAACGAGGGCAGCCCGGTCAATTTTACCGTGGCGCAAAGTGCCATAACGGGTACGACCACGACGTTTCTCTACAAGGACACTGGAATTACCGCGACTCCGGCACCGTCGCCCTCGCCGGTCGCCAACGTATCGGACTATCAGGGAACATCCGGAGATACGACTCAGTCACCGGCCGAACAGGGTCAATGTACGGTCTCGGGGACGGGCGTATCAGTTAGTGCGACTACCAACCCTGGATTTTGCACCGTATCGATCACCCCGGGAAATACCTCGGCTACGATCAGCTTTCCGACCTTTACCGATACATTGTTTGAAGGGTCCGAAACCTTTAGCGTAGCGCTAAGCACGGCGGCGGGTGCAAATGCCACATTATGCGTCGGCAGCCCGAGCGCGACCTGTAACACGTCGGGTGTCGGCACGATAGTTGATGTTGCCCCATCGCCGACGCCGACTCCTACTCCGACTCCGTCGCCAACACCAACACCAGGTGGTACGCCGACCCCAACCCCGACGCCGGGCGGGTCACCGACACCGACGCCGACTCCGACGCCGGGCGGAAATTGCACTCCGGCGCCACCGAGCATCATTTCCTGGTATCCGGCCGAGGGTAATGCAAATGACATAAGGGGCGGCCTTAACGGCACGCTTCAGAACGGAGCGACCTTTGGGACCGGCGAAGTCGGGCAGGCGTTTAGCTTTGACGGCATCGACGACCAGGTCACCGTCCCGGACAATGCAAGTCAGAATGGCGGGTCTAACGTGTCTGTCGAGGGCTGGATTTTCCCGACCTCGCTGCCTCATGGAGCCACGATTTTTCAAAAGAGGACTGCCGGAAACATTGGCGGATACGTCTTTGAGACCACCCAGCCATCGGGCGGCGCCGCCCCCAATGGTCTGCAGTTTGTCATTTCGATCGGCGGTGTTTACCAAACGCTGAATCCACCAAACGTCGTAACACCTGGCGTATGGCAGCATGTTGCCGCCACCTACGACGGGCAGTTTATGAAGGTCTGGGTCAATGGCGTGCTGGTCGGAAACCGCTTCCAACCAGGATCAATCGACAATGTTGTCGCTCCGGTAATAATCGGTAGAAATGCGGTCAATGGCCAAGGTTTCCCGGGCCTTATCGACGAGATCACCTTGTATAATCGAGCCCTTAATGGGGTCGAAATAGGGTCGATCTTTGGGGCCGGCACCGCCGGCAAGTGTCAGTCTGCGGCTACGCCGACGCCGACGCCGACCCCTACCCCTACACCGACGCCAACGCCGTCACCAACTCCTACACCGACGCCAACGCCGACCCCGGTTCCAACGCCAACGCCGGGCAACGGGTTTGAGGGCGACATCAATCGCAACGCAGTGGGAGTTCCCGGAACGGGAGACCGCGACGTCAACGTCGGCGACCAGCTCCAGTTCATTCGATTCCTGAATGGAACCGATTGTCCCGCCGCTGGAACGGCTAATCCGCTGTTAAACGAGCAGCAGCGTCTGGATGCCGGACCGAGAGACTTGCCCGTGCGATTTTCACGCGGCGACGGACTGCTCGGAGCATCGGACGGAACGGCCATCGACGCCTATGCACGGCATGACGCGGCGACCGACTTCGACCCGAACACCCCGACATGGGATCCGACGCCCGCAGGCGGCCCGCTAAACATAACCAATCTCGGTTGTGTGCCGATTGCCGCAGCGGAGGAGTTGGATATGCCAGCAGCAGCTGCAGAAACAGAAGCAGTGGCAGGATCCCGAGTCGTCCGGATGGTGCCGGGAACGACAACTGGCCGTCAGATCACGGTCGAGATCGAGCTTGCCTCACAGGGCAACGAAGCGGGAACGCAGTATAGTCTCCACTTCGATCCGAGCGTGGTGTCGATCAGCGACATCAGCGGCGTTAACGCAAATCCCGACATCACGTTGGGAGCGGACTCACCTGCAGGCACAAGCCTCAACGTCAACGCCGCCGGCGTGGCAAATGGAAACATTGGCATCGTTGAGAACTTCAACGCCGCCAGCGATTCGATAACTGCTATAGCGACAGGCAACCGACGCATCGCGAGAGTGACGTTCCACGTCCGCTTGGGTGCGACTGCCGGTGAATCGGCCGTAACCTTTGACGACACCGTCGTCAAGGGCCTCTCGGCTGACACGGGCGGCGTGATCCTCGGAACGACGTTCGACCAGAACGGCCGTATCACCGTACCATCAACGGTCGGCGCGAGCCTTTCGGGTCGTGTCACCACGCCCGACGGTCGCGGGTTGCGCGGTGCAACCGTGACGATCGTCGACCGCTACGGCTTTGCGCAAACCGTGACAACCAGTACCTTCGGTTACTACACGTTCGAAGGCCTCACAGCCGGTGCAATCTATACGGTTGGTGCTTCTTCGAGGCAATATCGTTTCGGTTCGCGCACCGTGGAAGTCATCGATAACCTCGCGGATGTTGACTTTGTCGGATTGGAATAATCCCCGATCCATAACCTAAACCAGAAGAGACCGTCTGAAAAGGCGGTCTTTTTCCTGTTTTGAGCCGCACGTCTCGTTTATATAGGCATACGAGACGTGATAGTATTGTCCCGGCTTATGGATTTGTGAGTAATCCTACGATGGCCAGTCGGGGCAATTAATCAAATTTTTTGGATGGGTAAGTTCGGCATGTCTTCGATTTCAGGACGCAAATTTACGATTTAGGAGAGCAGGGAAAATGTATATCAGGGATGCAAATAGCTGGAAGTTTGGTTTACGCTGGGTTTCGCAAATGTCCGGGATCGGAGCATTTGCCGCAATCATAATACTAACTCTTTTGTTGTTTTCCGGTTCGATCACGGCCCGTCAAGACGCGCCTCAGTCCAAAGCAAATTCGAACCAGACCATCGCCGGCCGAAAGGCCGCGACGCGTAAGAGTTCGGCGACCGTCAAAAAAAGACATCATCTCCGTCAAAGTCATGCGTTAAGTGCAAAGAATCGCAGAGTTAAACGATTAAGAGCATTAAGGGCCGCCCAGAGACACCGCAACGCTCGGAGAATCAATCGACGTGCTCAGTCAGGTGCGACCTTGGAACCTCGTTCGTCGATCGAAAGCCGAAGGGATATGAAAGAACGTGAGCCTCTGGACGCTTCACCTAAAACGCCTCGAACCGAAGGCGATTTCGAGGGCGACCAGGACGCGCGGAACGACTGGTTCATGTTCCAGCGAATGTATCCATTTAAGGAGATCGACAGCAGCGCCCGCCGCCGAGCGTGGGAAGAGGTTCGATCGAGAGCGGATCTGCGAGCACCCGATGCGGTCGGCACAACCTGGGCTTCGATCGGGCCGGTGCCGACAACTTCTGCATTTCCTGATAACGGAGGCTTTACGTCGGGCCGCATAAACTCTATCGCCGTCTCGCCCGCCAACCGGCAGCTCGTCCTTGTAGGGTCGGCAACCGGGGGAATTTGGAGGTCGATTGACGGCGGTACAAACTTTGTTCCCGTGTCCGACAATCAGGTCGATCTTGCCGTTGGTTCGATCGCCTTTTCCGTAAGCAGCCCAAATGTCGTTTATGCGGCAATGGGCGACCTCGACAACAGATATTTCGGCACGGGAATATTAAAATCTACCGACGCCGGAGTAACCTGGGTCAGAATCAATAACAACACATTCCCGGATCGCGGACAGGCTACCAAAGTAGCAGTCGACCCGGTCGATCCTAACAAGATTTATGTTGCCGTGTTCTCCACACTAAATACCACCGGCGGCAGTAACCCCGTTGGCGGCATTTTTGTATCGACGGATGGCGGCGTCAGTTGGGCGAATCGGCTGACCAGCCAGGCAAGCGACCTTGCGCTCCATCCGACCAATCCTCAGATCGTCTATGCGGCGGTGCGTTTCGGCTTTAATCCGACCCCGAGCCAGGGCGTCTACAAATCGACCGACGGCGGCGCGACGTGGAACAAGGTATATGATTCGCCCTACAGCAACGTCTTTTCCTCGACCAGAGAATTACAGATAGCGGTAACTCCCGCAAGGCCGAACCGCGTCTTTGTTTACGTAGGAACCTCCGAGGTTGGTGGGGGTGAAGCCCGGCTTGAGGTAAGCGACGATTCCGGAGCAACATGGACAACGCGCGGGGCGATCTCGAAAGGCGACGGTGGATTGGATACCGGACAGCTCGGCTATAACTCATATCTGGCTGCGAGCCCGGTAAACCCGAATACTGTTTACATCGGTTCCCGCGATGTTTTTCGCAGCACAGACGCGGGCGTGACCTTTGCGGACATTTCAAATTCGTGGGTGCAGCCATGGGCCAACGCCGGTTACATGCCGTTTAGTCAGAAATTTCACTCCGATCAGCAAGCGCTTATTTTCGAACCGGGCAGCGACTCGACGTTTTATTGCGGTAACGACGGCGGCCTCTTTAAAACTACCGATAGCGGAGCTAACTTTTTGTCCCTAAATGCCTCGCTTAGCCTGACTCAGTTTACGAGTCTCGCGATGGACCCCGCGGACCCGACCCGGAGCTACGGCGGTACGCAGGACAATGGAACGCAGCGCCGGCTGGCCGGAACAAGCGGCTGGAAAGAAGAGGTCCCGATCAGCGGCGATGGCGGACGCGTGGTTATCAATCCTTTGGACACGACGATGATCTTTGCCAGTTACATACAGGGCAGCATTACACGCATGACGGCAAGCGGCGCGACATTTTCCGGTCCCATCTCCAGTGGGGCTATTCTCGGCAGCGATCCGGTCGCGTTTTACCCGCCGATAATAGGCAACGGCCTGGACGCCAGGCTATACGTCGGAACTAACAGATTATGGATCTGCGCGGATTGTAACGATCTCGCCAAGGTTTTGCCGGCCAACCCTCCAACCTGGACGGCACCGGGCGGGGCCTTTGATCAGACGAATGGCGGCGGCGACACGCTCAGTACACTCGCCGTTTCCCGCAGCAATAACCAGATCATCTACTCAGGATCGCGACAGGGCCGAGCCATGGCCAGCACTAACGGCGGAGCGACGTGGATAGACATTACAACGGGCCTGCCTAATCGGTCGATCACGAATATTTCGGTTAGCCCGACCGACCCGGCTCTGGCTTATTTGACGGTGTCCGGCTTCGGCACGGGGCATGTTTTCAGATCGGCTAACAGCGGGGCCGTTTGGACGGATATTAGCGGCAATTTACCAAACATCCCGACCAGCGCCTTTCTAATCGACCCCTTGACGCCCGCCACGCTGTATGCCGGAACGGACATCGGCGTGTTTCGATCGACGGATACGGGGGCGTCGTGGACGGCATTTAATAACGGCATTCCGCCAGTCGTGATTATGGCGTTTACCGCCCAGGCAAATGGCCGGATACAGGTTGGAACGTACGGCCGCGGCGCCTACGATCTGCCGACAACCGACGCACCGGCGGCACCGGCCGTTGGGATCACTGGTGCGACCGGATCGAGCAGACGCATCGGCCCCGACGCAAATGCTCCGAGCAATAACACGCTTGATTTTGTAGTAACGAGGACTGGCAATCTAAATCAGACCTCGACCGTTCACTACGAGACCGTCGACGGCTCGGCCACGGCCGGTGGGCACGACTATGAACCTGTGTCCGGTACGCTGACATTTGCGGCAGGCGAAACCACTAAAGATGTACTGGTTTTAATCGATAGTGACGACGGCATCGAACCGGACGAGGAATTTTCGGTGCATCTGAGCGCCCCTGTCTCCGCCGTCATCACGCGTTCCGACGGCGCGGGAATCATAGCGCACCACAATGTTGCCCCGACGACGTTTGTTGGATTCAGCGCGGCGGCATACACGGGCAACGAATCGCAGTCGGCCGCTATAGTCATAACCAGATCCGGCGACACGGCCGGATCGTCCGGAGTAACATTCAGCACGATAACCGGAGGCACCGCGACGGGCGGAGCGGCCTGCGGTGCGGGTGCGAACTATCAGACCGTGACGAACCAGACGGTGACATTCCCCCAACGGTCCACAACCCAGACCGTCAGCATCCCTCTCTGCGGAAATAACCAGACCGAGACAACGGGCAAAACGATAAATCTCGCCCTGACAAATTCGGGCGGCGCGGCCCTTGCGGCTCAAACTGCTTCGGTAGTCACGATAAATGACACGGCGAACCAGTTTCGCAGTGCTGCGGGTATCGACATGAATCTCGGCGGCGCGGCTTCCGTCTACCCTGCACAGGTAACGGTCGCAGGTGTTCCGACGACTGCTTTTAGGATCAGAGTTTCCCTTTTTGATGTTTCGCAAAACCTCCCGGACAATATCAAAATGCTGCTCGTTTCCCCAAGCGGTGCGAAATACGTCCTAATGGCGGACGCCGGCGGCACGACGCCTATCGGCTCAGGCTCTCCGGTTACGTTGACGTTTTCCGATAGTGCCGGTGCAGTTTTGCCGGACAGCAACCCGCTCACGACCGGCAAATTCCTGCCGACAAGCTGGAGTACGCCGATCGCCAATTTCCCGGCACCGGCTCCGTCCGGCCCGTACGCGGAACCCGGGTCCGGGCTGATCAGGACGACGGCCCAAACCTTTGACGGCACATTTGGAAGCGCCAATCCAAACGGAGTCTGGAGCCTCTATGTCCGCGACGACAACGGTGGGCCGATCGTTCAGGAAAATTCGCGAAATGCACCGGGGGTCTCAGTTGGCTCGGTCGCCAGCGGATGGGGAATCGAAATTCTCGCAACCGCCGTTACGATCTCGGGCCGCGTGACGACACCAAGTGGCCAGGGCCTCCGCAACGCAAGCGTGAGACTGACGGACAGCCAGGGTGTGCAGCGTTTCGCGACGACGAGTTCGTTTGGCTTCTACACCTTTGACGGAGTATTACCCGCGACCTACACGATAGGTGTGTTATCACGGCAGTACCGCTACGCGTCGCGAACCGTGAGTGTGACCGACAACCTCGCAAACGTGGACTTTATTGGACTGGAGTAGCCTTCGATCCTTCACTTAAACCTCATGGGCTGTCTGAAAGGGCGGCCTCGCGAAACACGCGAGGATTTGGGACAGTACCAGAAATAGCCACGAATGCACGAATGTCTGAAACAAACATTCGTG
>JANYIL010000202.1 GCA_025362075.1 Chloracidobacterium sp. | reverse complement strand
GAAATGGTCGATATTATCGAACATTCCGATTCGCAGTTTGTCGCTGTCGCCGATACGGGCGAAGGGAAACTGGCCGGCTTTCTCGAGGCTAGCATCCGGACATTTGCCGAGGATTGCGAGTCTGACAATGTCGGTTACCTTGAGGGCTGGTTTGTCGATGAGGCCTACCGCCAACACGGCATTGGCAGCAAGCTCGTAGAGTTAGCTGAGCAATGGGCTTTGCAGCATGGATGCACGGAGATGGCCTCGGACGCTGAGATCGGCAATGAAGTGAGTTTGCAGGCCCATCTCAGGCTTGGCTACGCCGAGACGTCGCGTCTCGTTCATTTGCGGAAGGAGTTATGAAAGCGGTTCGGTTTACAAGCCTTTATATCTTAAGTATTTACGTAGCGGCGTTGTGCCTGTCAATTTCTACTTTCGCTCAATCCTCCGATCAGAGTTTCCCGACGCCAATTACCTCAAATGAATTGACTGGCGTCATTAAGGCCCGGGATATCGGCGACGCTCGCCTGACGACGTACTTCTTCGCCTTTGACGGCGAGCTGGGCGACATATTTATCAATGTCGTAACGAAAAATCTCTCCGGCGACATCGACATCTTTTCCGTCGAGGGGCTTAAGCCGTTAACTAAAATGGTCGTGTATGCCGACGTCGATTCGAACGAAACTGGCAGACTGATCTACCTTCGCAAGCCCGAACGGCTGCTGCTCCGTATCCAAGGCCGACCTCCCGGCGACGATCCGGCAACTTTCAGGATCAAGTTCGGAGGTAGTTTTGTCGCCCTCAAGGCGACAAAACCGATCGACGACGTTAAGCCAGTTACAACATCCAAAAAGGATGAGAAAGGCATTCGCGTAAACTCGGTCGGAACGATAATCGAATCCAAACCCAAACAACCGCCAGTTAAGGTCGCGGAACCCGAAAAACCGAAATCTGTCGAAACTTTAGCAAGAGACGCAAAGATAAACAAGGCAAAAACAAGGGAAAAAGAAGCGACCGCGGTAACTAAACCGGTTGTCGTAGTAGATGATTTTCCGGGTCCGACCGCGAAAGCCGATTCTGCAAAGAAACCGGTCGTACCTGTGACCAAACCGCCAGCGAAGCCCAAAATAAACGCCGAAAAGCCTGCCGCAGTGCCGCCCGCAAAACCGGAAGAGAAAAAGCCGGATCCGCTCGCGAATATCCGGCTCGTGATTCAGTTAAAAGATGGCAATGTGATCGAGCGTCGTCTCAGCGAGGTGGTCAAGTTCAGCGTAGACAATGGTGTCCTAACCGTTATCGCAAAGGACGGCAAGATCGCGCGCTATTCGATGCTTCTCGTAGCTAAGGTCACGATCGAATAGCCGTTAGGCGTAACTGTGCAAACCTTTGAGGAGGTAGCTAACGCCCAAATACGTAAAGATCACCAACAAAAACCCGATCACTGCAAAGTACGCCGAGCTTCGCCCTTTCCATCCGCGGGCTATGCGGGTATGAAGAAATGCTGCGTATGTCAGCCAGGCGATCAGGGCCCCGGTCTCCTTTGAGTCAAAGCCCCAAGGCCGGCCCCACGACTCGTTTGCCCAGATCGCCCCGGTGATGAGCAGCATAGCCAACCCGGCAAAGGCCAGACACGCCGTTTTGTACATCAGACTATCGAGCGACTCGAGGCTTGGCAGACGTTCGCGAAGTTTATCGGTGCCAAAGCTAAAAAAGATGACAAAGAACGTTCCGACAAGCGCGGTCAACAGTGCCGCAACCTCGACGGGATTTGCATTCAGGCTGAGGAACATGCCCGAGCCGTTCTGTTTCATATAGGCCCGGCCCATCTGGTCGTACTGGGTCGCCGTCAACGCCGCGCGTTCCTGTGGCGTCATCTCCTCATGCTCGGTCATTGCCATCCCGGCGACGACATATTGGCTCTGATCTCGCGTGAGCTGGGCCTGCATGCGGTTTGGCACGTCAGCATTCGACTGGATGGCCCCGACCAAAAGGGCGATCGACACGATCTGAGCAACAAACCCGAGCCTTAACAGATAGTGCCCGATGGTTTTCGCCTGTTCGTTCTTTTGGTAAATATAAAAGAGAAACGCAACGATAGCACCCGCAAGTAAGACTCCCGCTACTACGAGCGCCGGGCCGACGTACGGAAGATCAAGGCGAAACGGGGCCTGAAACGGCTTTTTGCCTTCACCGGCCGGGATAAAGATGCCGGCCGAATACACAAATTGGGTAAAGACAGAGAATTTGCTTATAGTGGCGATTACTGAGATAGCAAAGAGGCTCGACCATATCGTCATGGCCTCGACCTTGACGCCGTCCTTGAGCAAATACATGATCGCGACGCCAAAACACACGAGCGCGATGCCATAACTCAGACTCGCGTCGCCGACATGTATAGGACGCCAGTATGAATCAAGCACGGGCGGCAGATCGATAAATTCGCTCCCGATAAAACGTGCGAGAGTCAGGATCAAAGCTGCGATCGGCAGCGTAAACGCGCTCAGTACACGGAAACTCTTTCGATGTGCAAACAGCAGCGTCACAAATCCCGCTCCGAACGCAAACGCCAGACTCAGGTCGTAAAGGTTGGCGAAGGGAATATACCTAAAGATCCACGGATTGGCCATGTTGCCGCTCGCGCGCATGATAGCTATCTCGTGATCGAGAGCATTGACCCATCGGATCAGCCAGCTCGAAAGATTAAAAAATACGCCGAGAGCACCGGTGAAAAAACCGATCTTTTCGGCCATTGTTGACGGAGCATAGAGATTTGTGAGTTGGAACAGAGCCGCGAATATATAGCAAGCGAGGGCGAGCATCATAAACGCGCCGTCTTTGATAAATCCGCTGCCGATCTGCAGGCGTAGCCCAAGCATCAGAAAGGCACCGGCGATCACGAGAATTGCCGGGATGAATGACTTCCACGTCGAACGGCCTTGTAATCTATCAATTTCTTCCATAATGATCGTCCTCACTTACCACGGAGTTCGTCGGCTATCTTCTTAAATTTATCTTCAAAAGCAATTTTGTTGCGGTTCGCTTCGCCGGCCAGCACGACCTCGGTCGTTCCGTCTTCGCGTTTTTCGATGTGTGCCCACACGCGCTTGTGCGACAAAAAGAAAACGAACATCAACGCTCCGACCAGGCCAAACCCGCCGATGTACCACGCGATAAATGCCGCGCTAAAAGGGTCGTATTTGATCGAAAGAATGTGTGCGAGCGGCGATTTTTCGAAATCCGCGAGCCGCCATTTATACCCTGCCTTTGGTGCTCCGACCGGTATATTGTCCGCCAGTTTTTGGGCAAAGGCAAAAACACGAACGGCGTCACCGCCTGGCGGCGTCACGTTTAGGACGGCGACCGGGTTATTATATTCGCCGCTTTTTGTATCGGGTTCACCGCCCTGGCCGAATGCGAAATCAGGTTGGAACGACTTGAATTCGATCTTGGTCCCGTCAGGCAATTGCTGGCTCCCGTTTCTGGATACCGTTGTCCTGACGGCTTCGCCGCCGCTCTGGGGGGTCAATTCGAGCGTTATCGTGCGAGCATTACCTACGGGAATAGTTTGAGCCTGGAAAAATCTATAACCACGATACACTAGCGGCTTGTTTAAGCTGGCGGCCGCCTCAGTTATGCCGTAGGCCGGATCGTCGATCTTGAGCTTGGTACTCCAATCGAGCGTGTTTGTAACGTCGATAGACCCTTTCTCGTCAATCAAACGCTGCTGAATGTCGGTGCATTCCATCGAGAAAGGCAGCTTGACACTGAATTTTTCTTTTTTGTCCAGATTAAATTGGATGAGCTGTATCTCGTCGGTCTTTGACCCCGGGATCATCCGCACGTCCGCGTCGAAACCGGTCTGGAGAGCGACAAAATGACCGAGAAAGAGCGTTAACAAAAATACATGGACAATATACGCTCCGAGGCGGTTGATCGTGCCACTTTGACCAAAGACAAAAGTAATGCCTTTGTCTTGCGTAACCGTCGTCTTAAGGCCCCGGGCCTCGAGGTCTTTTTTCAGCTTCACTGTTAGGTTGTCAACAGTTTGGTCCGGGAATTCAAACGTTTCATTGTCATTCCGGGCGAGCAGCCAACCTTTTGTTGCCTTTAACTTGGGATTGGCAATATAACTCCATGCTGACGGGAAGCGGTCTATAGAAGCCAAAATGATATTCAACGAAAGGCTAAGCAAAATCAGGTTGAAATACCAACTATGGTAGATATCAAAGAGTCCGAGGGATCCAAATACGGTTTTTTCGGCCGGCGTCAGGGAAACATAATAGGCATCGAACCCCTGAACGTTTTGCTGTAGGATCAGCATTCCGGCCATCGCGAAAACGACGAGAATACATAGCTGTACGACGCCGAATCGCACCGAACTGATAAAATCGAGCAATCGATTTAATATCGGCGCGGTCTTTCGCTTAGCGACGGGGCGGGATTCGATTGATTCCTCAACTGCTGACATCTTTAACGAAAAGGATAACTTAAGCCGCTATGCTTTGTCATCCTATTGAAAATAAGTTCTGTTTGTCCCACAAGTAACCGTAGATTATGCCTTCAAACTTGGAAATACCATTGTTAGACGCTATCCTTACCCTTAAGGTTTTGCCCGACTTGAACTAAATGGAGACAGCAACAGCCGAAATTCACGAGCCAGCGGTAACCGGAGCGCGCATGCGCATCGCCGCGTTTATCGAGTTGACCAAGCCGCGCATCGCGATATTGCTCGTATTGACCTCGGCAGCAGGGTTTTATCTCGGCTCTGTCGGTACATTCGATTATATGCTTTTTGCCAATTCGATGCTCTCGATCGCTCTGTTGGCATTTGGTGTCGCGACGCTTAACCAATACTGGGAACGCGATCTCGACAGGCTGATGAAACGTACCTCGACGCGGCCGCTGCCGACCAGCAAGGTAACGCCGACCGAAGCCCTTATCTTCGGCATTCTCCAATGTGTGGTCGCCGAGGTCTATCTATTTCTACTTGTTAATCCACTGACTGCTTTTCTCGGACTGATCGTCATCATCGGTTATGTCTTGGTTTACACGCCGCTCAAAACCCGCACATCAGTTTCGACCGCTATTGGTGCGATCCCCGGTGCCCTGCCGCCTTTGATGGGCTGGACGGCGGCGGCGAATTTCATAACGCCGGGTGCGTGGGCCTTGTTTGCGATGCAGTTTTTGTGGCAATTTCCGCATTTTCTCGCGATAGCATGGATGTATCGCGAGGAATACGCCAAAGCGGGGATATTAATGCTTCCCGTGGTCGAACCCGCAGGCACGCTAACGGCGCGGCAGATCGTTATGTTCACGATCATGCTCGTCCCGGTCAGTCTGGCACCGTTCTTCTTCGGAATTTCCGGCCCGATCTTTTTGGTGGCGGCGAGTATTTTGGGGATTCTTTTTTTGATCGCAAGCATTCGGGCGGCCAGATCAAAGACAAACGAAATGGCAAAACGCTTGCTGCTGGCATCCGTCATCTACCTTCCGCTGCTTTTTATTTTTATGGTGGCCGATAAGCGATAACCGTATGGAGATCGGAACTGCCGAAATAATTAACGAAATTCCCCAGAAAAAACGCCGCCGCTCCGGCCTCTCGGGCGGATCAAATTCAACCAATGGTGGCGGCTATAATCCGGGCGGAGGCGGCAGCGATGGCCCGGACGACGGGAGCAATCTTCAGCCTGAGCGTTTCGTCCCTGATAAATCTCGCATCCTCACTGTCTTCCTCCTCCTTGTCGTTTTGATGACCTTCGGAGGTCTGATCGCGGCCTACATCGTGATCGCAACGAACGGTGTCGCTGAATGGAAGCCGTTCGATCTGCCGATTCAGGTCTGGATAAGCACGGCTTTGATAGTCATTAGCAGCTTCACTTACCATTTCGGAAAGATGTCGGTCGTCCGCAATAATCAGCCGGCGTCGAAAAAATGGTTCGCCATAACGACGGGTTTAGGCGCCGCGTTTATCTCGTCACAGATCCTTGTATGGATAACGCTTAACGCTCGCGGGTTTTATATTCAGAGCAACCCATACGCCGGATTTTTTTACATTCTGACGGGGGTTCACGCGGTGCATGTTTTGGGCGGCATTACAGCCCTTGGATCGGTGCTGCTTCGGTCATGGTATCCGACCGAGAATCTCGCCAATATCGCAAAAAGGGCCGCCCTTGCGCAGGTTGTCGGCTGGTACTGGCATTTTATGGGCGGGCTCTGGATCGTGTTGTTTATTTTGCTCGGTTTTTGGAAGTAAATGGATCTGCTGCAAATATTTCCGCATATTAACGCCACTCTAAACGCTCTGAGCAGCGTTTTTTTGTTGTCGGGGTTCTACTTTATTATGCGGCGGCGGATCGCGGCCCATCGGTTTTGCATGCTGTCGGCAAGCATGGTATCAGCTCTTTTCCTGATAATGTATCTTGCCCACCATGCCGTTCGCACATATTATTTTGGCCTCGGCCCGACAAAATTTACCGGTGAGGGAATTATTCGCCCGATATATTTCACGATCTTGACCTCGCATACGATACTTGCGGCTATGATCGGGCCATTTGTCATCGTGACCCTACGCAGGGGTCTAAAAGGCCGGTACGAGTCGCACAGGAAACTCGCCCGGCTCGTTTATCCGATTTGGCTGTATGTATCGATCACGGGAGTCGTTGTCTACCTGCTTTTATACCAGATCTACCCCGGCAGATGATTTTTTTCTAATTTCTCAACCTTTTTTCGAATTACGGCATCATAGATATTGAAATAATACGTTTCCGGTGGTATTATTTTGATGTTGAAAAGTTGATCGCCGAAGCCGTTTGACGTAGATAACGGCGCGGGGGAACCAATGTTGCCGCTTTTTTACAAGCGAAAACGGGGGCGAAGCATCTTGACCTAAAGATGCAGGGATAATCTTTCGTTCCTAGCCCGTCAGCTAACCTCGTAGGTGTGGCAAAGAAGTTACTGGTAGAGATCAAGCCCTTATGGCGAGATTTTGAATGTGCTTTGAGCTCTGCTATTTCAACAATTGAAGCAGACATCCGGTCTTCTCAAAGAGAGAAACCCCGCTAAGTAATTAGTGGGGTTTTTTGTTTTACTTTACCGCACAACGACTGGTGTCACCTTGACTGTTTTGAGCATGACCTTTTCGTCAGGGTCGAGCGTCAATACCTTTGGCCTGCTGGCCACGGGAATCGTAAATGTCTCGATCCGCTTTGTTATCATGATCGGCTTGGCGGCTACACCATCGACCATTAGGTCCATCGGCAATCGGAATGCCGTCGGCACATTTGCCTCGGATTTCTGTGTTTGGGTCACGGTGAGTTTCAGAGTTTTAGAGCGTGGATTGTAAATCTGTCCAACCACCAGCCTGGGTGCACCGATGCCGTAGACCCATTGATCGAAAAACCAGGTAAGATTCTGGCCGGAGGCCTCTTCCATCGCCTTTTTTAAGTCGCCCGACTCGACCGAACCGAATTTGTGCTGATTGAGATATACATTGATCGCCTTCCAAAATGCCGCTGTCCCAACCTGCTCACGGAGCATATGCAACACGACGCCGCCCTTGTTATAGGTTATCGACGCATTATTAAACAGAGCATCCACATTCCCGGCACGCTGGTTAAAAAGCCCGTGACGCTTTTTGTTTACGGCGTCGTCGGTCATAAAGGTTTCCCGATCAGTTTGCAGCTTTTGTATATAGCTATCGTGGCCGTAGGCCTTTTCACGATAGGCGGCTTCCATATACGTCGCAAAACTTTCGTTAAGCCAAAGCTCCGCCCAATTTTTGCAGGTAACCAGATCGCCAAACCATGAATGTGCCAATTCGTGAGAAACAAGATCAACGACGACATTTTTGCCAAAGTCTAGATCCGCAAAAAATATTTCCTGATCGTTCATCGTCGTCGCCGTGATGTTTTCCATGCCGCCGAACTGAAACTGAGACACGACCGTCTGATCGTATTTGTTGTAGGGAAAGGCAACGCCAGTAAGTTCTTCGTACGCCTTGATCATCTTCCCGGTATCGCCGAATGCCTTTCGGGCGGTGCTTTCCTTTCCAGGATAAACGTAATATGCCAACGGGATCACGTTGTATTTATCATCGACCCGCGAGTATTCGCCGATAACGAATGAGACAAGATAAGTCGAGTGCGGGATCGACATGTTGTAATGCCATGTTACCGTGCCGTTGCCGTTTTCTTCTTTGCCGAGGAATTCGCCGTTTCCGATAACTGTTTCGCCCTTTTCGGCGGTGATATATTCCTCACTGCTTGCTTTGTCGCTTGGAAAATCGAACGAAGGGAACCAATATCTGGCTTCCTCAGCCTCTCCTTGTGACCATATCTGCGAAGAGTGAACAGGTTTCTTATCAGCGGCCTCGGCATCACGAAAATAAACCCCTTTCTTCGGGATCGCAGTGTATTTGAAACGAATTGCGATCACGTCACTGGGACCATAGGCTTTGTCGAGTGTGACAGTTACCTTGCCCGGTGTCGTCTTATAAGCCAGGTCGATGCCCGACGGATCAAGCTTTATAGACTCAAACTTCATCTCGACCGCATCAAGCTCAACAACGCGAAAGTCGGCCTTTAGCGGCTTCAACGAGACGGTCGTATCGCCGAACACCTTTTTGGCCCCCCGGTCAAAGCTCGCTCGGATCGTATAATTTTGGGCGTCGAAGGTTTGCGGCCGGTTAAAGTCGGGCCGGCTTTGAGAAAATGCGGAAAAGGCCGTAACAACAATAATTACGGCCAGATTAAGGACGAACGAACTTTTTACAGATCTCATAAAATAATTTCAAATACTACGATTCAGGCGACATTGGTTCAATTCGTGATAAGTGATAAGTGCGATGTTCTAAGTTAAAAGTTTGAACTTAGTACTTTCAACCTTTCACTCCAACTTATTCCGAAGATATCAAAAGCCGTATACGGCCACTGTCAAACGTTAGGGTTTCAAATACTTCTTAAACCAATCCAACACATTACCATACCAAAACTCTGAATTTTGCGGCTTTAAGATCCAGTGGCCCTCGTCGGGGAAAACGATCAGTTTTGACGGAACGTTCTTAAGCTGGAGCGTGGAATAAAGCTGCATGCTCTGATCGTAGGGAACCCGGTAATCCAGTTCGCCGCAAGAGACGAGGGTCGGGGTCGCAAAATTTTCCGCAAACTTATTCGGCGACCACTTGTTGTAAAGCACCGGGTTCTGCCACGGGAACCCTTTGAATTCCCAGTTCACGAACCACAGCTCTTCGGTCGCGGTGGCCATGCTTTCGAGATTGTAAACTCCAGCGTGCGAGACAAAGGCCGCAAACTTGAATCTCGGATCGTTGTTGTGTCCGAGCAGCCAATCGACCATGTATCCGCCATAACTTGCTCCGGCCGCTCCGATCCGCGATTTATCGATAAACGGCTTTTTGATGACCTCGGCAACGCCATTGGTAATGTCCGTATATGCCTTGCCGCCCCAGTCGGCCGAGATCTCATCAACAAATTTCTGCCCATATCCGGTCGAACCACGCGGATTCGGCATAAATACGACATAGCCCTGATTTGCAAACACCTGCGGGTTCCAGCGGTAACTCCAACTATCGTTCCAAGCGCTCTGCGGCCCGCCATGGATAAGAACGATAAGCGGATATTTTTTTGCGGGATCGAAATTAGCAGGTTTGAGCAACAATCCGTGGACGTTCGCGTTCAACCCGCCCTTCCAATCCATCTCATCGGGCCGCTGTAGGCCAAACGGTGCAAGTGTGGCCTTGTTTGTGGTCGTCAACGCCGTTACTCCGCCGCTTCCGTCGGCATTGGCTCGCATGATCTCGGCGGGCGTCGAGATCGAGCTGGACGCGAACACGAGTGTCTTACCGTCACTCGAAATATTCAAATTCGAATAAAAGCCGCCACCGGCAACCTTCTTAACGTGCGTAGCGATCCGCAAACGAAAATCGGGTTCGACCGGTACGGTAAAGATCGGAGCCTTGCCACGTTCGGCAGCGGTGAAAAAGATCGTCTTGCCGTCCGCCGAGACCGTCATTTCCTCGACCTGCTGATCAAATCCACGCGTCAACTCGACCGTCTCGCCGCTGTTGATGTTGTAACGCATTATCCGCCACCGGTCGGCCTCAAATCCGGGCGTCGCCTGCGACCGGTAGAGCAGGTACTTGCCATCCGGCGTAAAGAGCGGAGAAACATCGTAGCCCTTCATTCCCTCGGTGATCGGCTTAACCAGGTTGTCGGTAAGATTGACGAAATAAAGGTCGCTGTTTGTCGAAATAGCCTCGATCTTGTCGGGATTGCGAACATAAACCAACCCCCTGCTGTCGGGAGAAAACGCATAATCAGCACCCGTTGCCGCCGCATAGGGAGGTGAATCGAAATCACCGGGAGTTACGTCGCGAGCATTACCGCCGTTTATCGAAATTACAAAAACATGCGAACGCTTGCGATCCCGCCATTCGACCCAATGGCGGTAGAGCAGCCGTTCGGTCACGTGGGCCTGAACCTTACTTTTGTCGGCCTTTTCGTCCTCGCCCTTGTTACATTCGTCAGTTTTACAATCTGGATAGACATCCGACCCGAAAGCGATCCAATTTCCGTCGGCCGACCAAATCGGGCCGCCGGCTCCGGTCGAGATCTTTGTGATCTGTTTGCGATCCGTACCGTCGGGTTTCGTTACCCATATTTGGCCGCCCGTAACGAAAGCCAACCATTTGCCGTCCGGCGACCAACGCGGGCTGCTGCTCGAACCCGGATTACTCGAAATCTGCTTTTGCCGCGTACCGTCGACACCGATCGTAAAGATCTGAGTGACGGTCCTGTTTGCGGCTTTATCGACCACGCCGATCGTGAACGCCACCACCTTGCCGTCCGGAGACATCTGCGGGTCGCCGACGCGTTTTACGTTGACGAGATCGTTTATCGTAAATGTCGATTGGGCGTATGCAGAAAACACTCCGAGAGCGAAGAAAAATGCCGTTAGAAGAATGCGTTTCATAGGTGGTTCCTGTAAATTAGGTTGTCTAGAACTAAAACATTATCTCACAAAATTACGTAAGACCGAACGATTCGTTTAGAATGAAATTTATGAAGTTATATCTCTTGCTGCTGCTAATATTGGCCGCCGCGATCTCATCATTTGCCCAGGCCGCGGCCCCAACACCACCGCTCTACAGCGAAAAAACACTCGCCGAGTTAAAGCGTCTGCAACAAGCTGCGGTCGCGAGCGATTATGCCTATCGCGAGGTCGGCTACCTGGCGAACAATATCGGCCCGCGGCTTTCCGGTTCGGCACAGGCCCAGCGGGCCGTCGAGTACGTTGCTGATGAGATGCGGAAGCTCGGCCTTGAGGTTCGCCTGCAGCCATGTATGGTGCCGCACTGGGTCCGCGGTGCCGAGCACGCCGAAATTATCGAGTGGGACGGCATGGCACCGGGAACGACGCAAAAGGTCGTACTGACCGCACTTGGCGGCAGTGTCGCGACGCCTGAAACAGGATTGATCGCCGAGGTGATCGTCGTTAATACTTTCGACGAGTTGACCGCTCTCGGACGTGATAGGGTTGCGGGCAAGATAGTGCTGTTCGACAACAAATTTGACAGTGAGATGGCGGCAAGCGGATTCGGCCTCGCGGCTTATGGTCAGGCGGTGCAATACCGGTTTGGCGGTGCGATGGCGGCGGCCCGATTGGGAGCGGTCGCCGCCCTTGTGCGTTCGGCGGGCGGATCGCAAAACCGGCTCGCTCATACTGGCACGATGGGTTACACAGATGGAGCGACTAAAATTCCCGGAGCAGCCGTAAGCTATGAAGATGCCGAAACCATCGCCCACCTCGCGAAAAATGGCAAGGTACGGATCAAATTAACTCTTACTCCGCAAACGCTGCCCGACGCTCCGAGCTTTAACGTCATCGCGGACCTAAAAGGCAGCGAAAAGCCCGATGAAATCATCATCATTTCGGGCCATCTCGATTCCTGGGATCTCGGACAAGGTGCGATCGACGATGGTGCCGGTGTCGCCGTAGCGATGTCGGTCCCGGCTATGCTCAAACAGGTCGGCCTGAAGCCGAAACGCACGATTCGTTTCATCGCATGGATGAACGAGGAAAACGGCGGACGGGGCTCGGCGGCGTATGCTGAGGCGGAAAAGGCTAATATTACCAACCATTTCGCCGCTATCGAGGCCGACCTTGGAGCATCGCATCCGCTCGGATTTTTCTTTGCCGGGAAAAAGGAAGCATTGCCATTTTTCGCTCCGATCTCAAATATTTTGGGAGCACAAGGTGCCGGACAATCACAGCTTCAGGATGGAGTAGGCTCGGATGTTGGGCCATTGACTCAAAAAGGCGTGCCTTCGTTTGCGCCGTGGTTTAATCAGCAGACATATTTCAACTATCACCACACCGCCGCCGATACATTCGATAAGATCAGCCCGCAGGAGATCGCTGAGAATAGCTCGGTGATGGCGGTTCTCGCCTACGGCCTCGCAAATCTTGAGCAGCCGATTCCGAGATAGGGAATGTTCAAAGTTCAAGGTTCAAGGTTCAAAGTCTTTCCTACAGCAACTTTGAACTTTGAACTTTGAACGTTAAACTTAACCCATGAACCGTCCACCACCATATTTTCCGCAAAACCAGCTTTCGCCGCCAGACGAGAACAGGTACAAGAAGTTTAAGTTCGTCGTCGCCGGGCTGATACTGGCATTGATAGGGATCGTCGTTGGGATCGGGGTTGGTATATTTTACCTAGTCAGACTATTTGTCTAAACAAAAAAGAGCGGCCGAAACCGCTCTTTTTACCGCTATAAGGCCCATCGCTTATCTATTCTCTTTTGCAGGCTGCTTTCCGGTCGTGCTTCTCACTTTCTCGCTCGTCATCGCCAGTTGTTTTGCCTGCGGAAGCAGTTCGATCGCCTTCAGCAACTGATTGTCGTATTCGTTTGTGACCTGAAATGAGGTCTGCGAACCATAAGCGGCCGTCACGAGTTCGGAACGCAATGTACGCCCGATATAGTCGCGTTCGTGATCGATCTGGGCGGGCGTGAATTTATATTTGTCGCCCGCAAATTTCTTGAAAGCCTGAAAAAGGGTGTCGGTGATGGGAAAGTCTGTCGATTTAATGTCGTAATCGAAAACGATCGGCTTATCCACCTTGTATGTTTCAAATCCCTTCACCCGGCCCATCGAAAGATCGAGCGCAAATGCAAAGATCGGATTGTTAAGGCGTGTCTGAAACCGGCCGCGCTCGACCGTAATTGTTTGCGGCTTGATCTGCACATCGGGATTAATTCCGCCGCCGCTGTAAACCGCCCGGCCGGTATCGGTC
>JANYIL010000108.1 GCA_025362075.1 Chloracidobacterium sp. | reverse complement strand
AAAACAGAGTTTTCAGCCCGCCCTTCATTTATTAACGAGTAATCCGTCGTCTCTACTTAATTATCACCGGCGAATCGACCTGTATATTATTCACACGAAACGCGGTAGATGTGACACGCTGCAGGTCGGCGAGGGCCTTGTTATAGTCGGTCTCGGCTCGTATTTCGGCATTTTTGGCGTTTGTCAGTGTGTTTTCGCGTTGCAGCAGCAAAAACGTGGTCGAACGGGCGTTGTCGTACAATTTGCGTTCGCCGTCGAGCTGTATCTGGGCGTTTTCAAGTGCCCGCCGGGCTGTCAAAACGCGTTGTCGGGTGGTTTCCACCGCCTGGACGGCATTGCGCACGTCAACGATCACCGTTTGCTCCTGGGCCCGGAGCTGTGAATCGATCTGATGCTCCTGCACCCTCGCCCCGTCGAGATTGGCCTTTGCGGTACGATTTTTTAATGGGAACGAAAACGTCACGCCGACCGAAAAATTTGGTGCGTCCTTGCGAAAAATGTTAGCCAGCGACCGAGGAAAGCCGCCAAAGAGGAAGGACGGCGACGCAGGAATGACAACCGTCGGATTTATCAGTAAAGGCAGTGCAAGCAATGTCCTCGTCGAATTAAGCCCGTTAAAAAGAAACAGGTTCGGTGTTCCGGTAAGCAGGTTTGAGGTCGTTGTCGTACTAGACCCGCTTCGCGACAGGCCGTCAAGCGAAAACGTCGTGTTGAGATCAATCTGCGGCTTGATCTGATTTTTGTAAAAATCGATGTCGAGCGAATTGATCTGCTTTTGAAGCTTTAGGCGGCGAAGCTCAAACCGGTTATCCATCGCATCCTTCAACGCATCGTCAAGACTTAGGGGATCGAGGCTAAACGACGGATTGTCAGTCGGCACAAAGGTCTGCGACCACTCGGGCGACAGCGGTTCCCTGATTACTAGCTGCTTTATAGTATTTTCCGCGATCGAAACCTGCTGGGTCGCCAGCAGAAGGTCGCCTTCGCGATTTGCCAGCTCGGTCGCCACCTCGGCCCTTTCAAGCGGGGCGGCGGCACCGGCGTCAATCTTGACCTCGATCTGTCGAAGATTCTCTTTTGCAAGGTTTACATTGGCTACATTATTTTGCTGGTTACGAAGCGCAAAAACAAAATCCCAATATGCCCGCTGCACCGACGAAATGGTCGTCGTCGCCTTAAGCCTGAAGTCGGAATCGGTCTGTTCAAGCCGTTTTTTGGCAATGTAGATCCCATGACGCCGGCTGTCAACACGAAAGTTTCGGCCTAACGGCTGGGTATAATTTACGCCCAACACCGATGAATATATAGCGCTGTTGCCGCTGGTCACCGACCCGGAGCTGACCTGTGCCTGTGCAAACGCATTTTCGGTACGCTGATTGTTGAAGAAAAACTGATAGTTTCCGCCGCCTTGCTCCAAAAACTTGCTAAAGCTCGCGTTGGCCGTAAAATCTTTCGTCGCCGGCGACCCCGTCGTATTGTTTCTCGAAAATTTGGGCGAAATCGAAAAGACCGGATCGTAAATGCCCGTCAACGAACGCACCTGCGTCTCCTGAAAACGCACGTCGTCGCGCGAGATCTCAATGTCGTTGTTGTTTTCAAGCGACCGGCGGATGGCGTCAATCAGCGAAAGGGGAACCGGCTGGGCCGTCTGTACGCCGACGCGATTGAGGTTCAGGGGTCCAGCCGCCGCCGCCTTATCTTTCGAGGCGGATTGGTCGTTCGCAGTGACCGGAGCAACTCGCGCATCACCTATATTTTTTGCAACCTGGGGTTCCTGAGCCGAGATAAACGGGGCCGTCGCGCCGACGGCCCCCACGAGAATATTTAACAAAAATAGATTGTGAAAACGCGAAAGTTTCATTATTACCCACTCCGAACCGGTTCAATTTTAACTTATTTATTGCTTAAAATCTTAAACCCGTACTACGACTCGCTCTCTGGGTTTGTTTCAAGAATCTCGACTGACTCTCTCGATGGCTAATGACCTCGATCTTTGAGTTTTCCTCGAATTTGCGATATGTTGATGGTTTTAACATACGCAATTCATCGGAGGAATCTAAATCATAATGGCAATCAAGGTAGGTATCAACGGCTTCGGACGCATTGGTCGAAATGTCATGCGCACGTGTCTCGGCGCGGGCGACATCGAATTTGTCGCGGTTAACGACCTGACGGACACAAAAACACTGGCTCATCTGCTCAAATACGACTCGATAATGGGCAATCTCGATCATAAGATCACCCATGGCGAAGGCTCGATCGATGTCGAGGGTAATACATTTCGTGTTTTTTCCGAGCGGGACCCGGCAAATATCGACTGGGCGTCCGTCGGTGCTGAGATCGTCATCGAATCTACCGGTATTTTTACCAAGGCCGAGGATGCCGGTAAGCATCTGCGCGGCGACGTCAAAAAAGTTATCATCTCAGCCCCGGCAAAGGGCGAGGATGTCACAATTGTTCTCGGCGTAAACGAGGGAATGTACGATCCGCACAATCACCACATTATCTCGAACGCATCGTGCACGACAAATTGTCTCGCGCCGGTCGCCAAGGTCATCCACGATAAATTTCGCATCAAAAATGCTCTGATGAACACCATTCACAGCTACACGAATGACCAGCATCTGCTCGATCTGCCGCACAAGGACCTTCGCCGCGCCCGAGCCGCCGCATTATCGATGATTCCGACATCGACCGGTGCGGCAAAGGCCGTTGCTCTCGTTATTCCCGAGCTAAAGGGCAAGTTTGACGGCATTTCCGTCCGCGTGCCGACGCCAAATGTCTCGCTCGTCGATGTCGTCATGAACGTCGAACGCTCGACCTCTACCGAAGAGGTCAATCAGGTCCTAAAGGACGCCGCCAACGGCCCGATGAAGGGAATCCTGGCTGTTAGCGAAGAGCCGCTGGTGTCGATAGACTTCAAGGGAAACTCTAACTCATCTATCGTAGATGCTGAAAACACAAAGGTTATCGACGGTACGTGTATAAAGATTCTCTCGTGGTACGACAACGAGTGGGGCTACTCGTGCCGCGTGCGAGACCTTGTAAAATATATCGCGGCTAAAGGACTTTAAGGCTCTCTAGCCCATGTATGGAGGTTAAAATGAAAAACTCTATCGGAATTCTTTTCTTTTCGATGGTTTTAACGGGTTGCCTGGCGGTCGCTGCCAACGCCCAGTGGGATCGTGGGCCGGTCGTCGTCTATGAGGAGCGAGATGGCCGTGGTAGCGCGCAGGGTTTTGGCGTCGGGGAATACCGAGCCGACCGCGGCGAACTAGGCCAACTCAGAAACGACCATGCGTCGTCGGTGTCGGTTCCAAATGGCTATCGCGTTCGTTTTTGCGAAAACGAGGGCCGTAATGGTGACGGCCGTTGTGAGGAACGGGGACCCGGCGACCATAATCTTCAATACCGTAACGTTGCCTCTTACATCAGAGTCACCGGCCCGTCCGGCTGGAATGGTTGGGGTAATAACGGCGGTGGCAAGGGTGTCAGCGTGTATAGCGACCGTGACTTTCGAGGGCGAGCGCAGGAATACGGAGTCGGGCGTTACCTTGCGGGGGCCGGTCAATTCGGCAATATGAAGAATGATGACGCCGGATCAATTGTTGTTCCCAAAGGCTTTAGGGTGCGGCTTTGCGAAAACGAAGGCGACACGGGACGCGGCTCCGGCAGATGCGAGGACCACGGCGAAGGAAGTTACAATCTCCGCTACAATGATCTCGCCTCTTACATCGAAGTTCAACGCACCGGTATATTCGGCGGAGGAGGCGGTTGGGGCGGTAATGGCGGCAATAACGGCGGTTACGATAACGGGAACAATGGTGGCAACAACGGCGGCTTCACCGGTGGTAATTCGGTCGTAGTTTTTTCCGACCGTGACGAACGCGGTACGCAGCAGGTATTCAGCAACGGAACATTCCGTAACGACTTCCGGCAATTCGGCAGGCTTAAGAATGACGATGCGGGCTCGGTCTATATTCCGCGTGGTTATCACGTTCGCTTTTGCGCCGGCGAAGGCGGCGGAGCAGGCGAAGGCCCATGCGAAGAATGGGGTCCCGGCATGCACAACCTCCAATATAATGATCAGGCATCATATATCCGCGTCTGGCGAGGGAACTAAACGAGTTAAGGATTTTAACCACGAAACTACACGAAATACCACGAAACAAAGAAAGGATTTATTTTAGTGTTATTTCGTGTAGTTTCGTGGTTAAAAAACTCTTCCTATTCTAGGATCCCATCTTCCTGTGGTGTCGTCGGTGGTGGCGGCGTTTGATGTGGTGCTTCATCATCGGCTTTTTCTTCATCGAATCCTGCTTCATCATTGAGTCCTGTTTCTTCATCGAATCCTGCTTCATCATCGAGTCCTGAGCCGATGCAAAAATGGACATTCCGAACACGGCGCTCATCGCCAAGGCAAATATTTTCAGTTTCATTTTATGTTTCCTCTCGTGGTTTGATTTAAACTGTCGTCTTTAGGAGCATATTTTAGAACTCCATAGCGGACAATATCTAATTCGCGCGATTTTATTCCGCGGATTTAGGAAAATGAACAAAAAGACCATAAAGGACATTAATTTACACGACAAACGCGTTTTTATCCGCGTTGATTTCAATGTGCCGATAAAAAACGGCGTCATCGCCGACGACACGCGGATCATTGGAGTACTGCCGACAATTGAATACGCCGTCCAGCAGGGAGCTAAGGTCATTCTTGCCTCACATCTCGGCCGCCCGCTTAAGGATAAAAAGAAAGCCGAGGAAAAGGGAATACCTTATAACGCGGCGAAGTATTCGCTGCGGCCGGTTTACGAATATCTGCTCCAGATCCCCGAATTACAGAAGACCTCGTCGCGTGGCGAAGAACCGGTTTATGCGGGTGAGGAAGGCACGGCCCTCGGAAAAGCCGAGATCAAAAACGACCGCGTTTTCTTCGCCACCGATTGCGTTGGCGCGGATGTCGAGGCTCTCGCCGCCAAACTCCATCCCGGCCAGATACTGCTGCTCGAAAACCTTCGCCTGCACGCCGAAGAGGAAAAAAACGATCCGGAGTTCGCAAAACAGCTTGCTTCTCTGTGCGATGTCTATGTCAACGACGCTTTCGGCACGGCACATCGTGCTCATGCGTCGACCGAGGGGATCACGCATTTTGTGGACGACTGCGTGGCCGGTCTGCTGATGGAAAAGGAGTTAAATTTTCTTGGCAAAGCTCTTCATTACCCGGAACGCCCTTTCGTGGCGATCCTCGGCGGTGCCAAGGTCTCGGACAAGATCCCGGTCATCGAGTCGCTCATCAAACGCAAGGTCGACAAACTCCTGATCGGCGGTGCGATGGCCTACACGTTCTTCAAAGCTCAGGGCTTTACCATCGGCAAATCGCTGGTCGAGGACGATATGATGCCGAAAGCTCTTGAGATCGAGCAAATGGCCGAGGACGCGGGCGTCGAGCTTATTCTGCCGACGGATCATCAAGTTGTTGACAGCTACGATCCCCTAAATTCGACAAAAACCATTCCTATTGCGTTCACAAATTCCGGCCTCGTCGGCCTCGATATCGGCACCGAAACCATCGCAATTTTTGAACACGCTCTGGAAGGTGCCAAGACAATCGTCTGGAACGGCCCGATGGGCATGTTCGAGGAAAAGCCGTTCGATCAGGGAACCGTCGCGATCGCCAAAGCCGTTGCCAAAGCCACCGAAAACGGAGCGACCTCGATCGTCGGCGGCGGCGATTCGGTCTCGGCCGTCAATCAGGCCGGACTCAACGACAAAATTACGCATATCTCGACCGGTGGCGGTGCGACACTAGAGTTTCTTGCGGGAGATGTTCTTCCGGGCGTAGCGGCACTTGACGATAAAGAAGTATGAAATTTGCGCAGGAAGCTAAAAGTGCTGTTCTGATAGCACTTGGTATATTTTCAGCCGCATTCGGGCTGAAAGGCTTCCTGCTGTCGAGCCGTTTCATTGACGGCGGCGTGACTGGCATTTCGATGCTGGTCTCAGATATTTTTGGATTCCCGCTGTCGATACTGCTCCTCGTGATCAATTTGCCTTTCATAGCGATAGGTTATAAGCAGATCGGGACAAAATTTGCTGTTAAAAGTGCTTTAGGTATCTCCGGTTTATCTCTATGTCTGTATCTGGTTAAATTTCCGGATGTTACGCCCGATAAGCTGCTGACTGCGGTGTTCGGAGGCCTGTTTATCGGTGCTGGTATCGGTCTCGCGATTCGCGGCGGCTCAGTGCTTGACGGAACGGAGATCGCCGCGTTGCTTGTCAGCCGAAAGAGCCATCTACTGCGCGTTGGCGATGTCATTTTGATCCTGAATGTTTTTATCTTCATCGCGGCGGCCTTTTTCCTCGGTGTCGAATCGGCCATGTATTCGATCCTGACCTATGTCGCGGCAACAAAGGCGATCGACTTTCTGATCCACGGCGTCGAGCAATATACGGCCATCAACATCGTTTCGCCGCTCAACGACGAGATCAAAGAAGCGATAATCAGCCGTCTGCATCGCGGCGTGACTGTATTCAAAGGCAGCGGCGGCATGGGCAGTAGCGGCGAGACGTCCGAAGACCGTTCGATACTTTACTGCGTCGTGACGCGGCTTGAGATCGGAACGATAAAAACCGTTGTCGCCGATATCGACCCTGATGCATTCATTACAACCCACACCCTGACCGATGTAGAGGGAGGCCTGATCAAAAGGCCATTGATGCATTAGTAAAATCTCTTACTTAGAGCGGTTAGAGGTATTTTATTAAGGTAACGCAATACCTTTTTCCGGAAATCAGCATTTTGTGCAAAATCGGCAAATACGACAAAACGCGAAAAATACGTCATTTCACGCAAAATCCGCATAATACGTCAAACCCCGCATTTTGGCATTTCCAAGACCGGATTTTGATGCTAAGTTGGGGTCATGTACCAGAAACACATCCACCGACCGACCATCGATCAACAGCTAAAATACTACGTCCACAAAGCGGAAATCACGTATGACGAGCGTGTCGCGTACATCGATAGCGTCTGTGCAGTGCTGATCGAAAGCCGCTTTGGCCCGGGTCATCCCGTGCAATTTGTCAAACTTAGCAACCGCCCCGAACCGGGGGGAGCCGCTTTCTTCGATTTGATCGATAACGACATGGTACCGTATTACGCGCTCTTACCCCTCGGACGCGGGCGGCATCAGGCGAACGAGACGGAGAATCGACAGGCAAAACAGAGGGGGCTTTTGGCGGCCGGACCGAACGGGAGTAATAGGATGGCGCCACTCGTTTCGAACCTGGGACGCGGCTCGCCGTGATTCTCTGGGACGCGCCTTTTCCGGTCGCCAACGGCGACAAATATTAAAGCCTTGGGTGCAGCAAAGCGGAACCCCAGGGTGGGGAAACAAAACGAACCCCGTCGCTGAAAGCGACGAACAAACCGCGATGAGCGGCACGATCTTTGAAAATCCATGTTTGTGAACCTTGGGCAGAGAACTCAAACCTCGCGATCTTTGAAAAAATCCAGGGACGCAAAACGAAGGCGGCGCTCGTTTCTCCCCTTCAGGGAGCAAAACTATTGGCCGTCGTCAACCTGGGGTTCCGCTTCGCTACACCCCCAGGCTATTATATTTGTCGCTTGCAGCGACAGGAATTTTGGGACGCACGATTCAAAGCCGGCTGACGCTGGATGTGATAAAATCAGGAAAATCTGAGACATGTCGCTATGGTTGAAATACACCCCAGATTTTAAGATAACTATGAGAAAACCGGTAATCGCAGGAAACTGGAAGATGTACAAGCTGCTCGGCGAGGCTGTCGATACGGCGCTTGAGCTAAAGCCGCTGGTGGCTAACGCGAATCATTGCGAGGTCGTGATTGCACCGGTCTTTACAGCGCTAAAGACTGTTGCGGCAAGACTCGATGGATCGAACATTAAGGTCGCCGCGCAAAATTGTGCGTCCCAAAACGAGTTCGGCGCGCATACGGGCGAGATCTCGCCGGCGATGCTCAGGGACGCAGGCTGTTCGCATGTCATCATCGGGCATTCCGAGCGGCGGCAGTTTTATGGCGAAACGGACGCGTCTGTCAATCAGAAATCAAAAGCAGCCCTCTCCGCAGGTCTCGTCGCCATCGTCTGCGTCGGCGAAATGCTTGCGGAAAGGGAGGTCGGAAACGCCGAAACCGTGGTCAAAGGCCAACTGGTCAAAGGGCTGGACGGTTTGACAGTTGGCGACATGGAACGTATCATTATCGCTTACGAGCCTGTCTGGGCGATCGGAACGGGTAAAACCGCGACGCCCGAACAGGCTCAAGAAATGCACGGCCACATACGCCAAACCGTTGCTGGGACGCACGGCAAAGAGATAGCGGACAAGACACGAATACTCTACGGCGGCTCGGTAAAACCGGACAATATCGCGACACTGATGTCGCAGCCGGATGTGGACGGTGCATTGGTCGGCGGAGCCAGCCTCGAAGCGGCCAGCTTTGCGCAGATCGTGAATTACGAAAGAACGTGAATCGTAAATCGTGAATCGTGAATCGGCTTTAGCATTCACCATTCACCATTCACCATTCACCATTACTAAAATGGTTTATTTTCTCTACGCAATTTTTTTCACATCGTGTATCGTGCTCGTCGGTGCGGTCTTGCTGCAGCCTGGAAAGACTGACGCGGGAGCGCTTTTTACCAGCAATGTGTCGAGTTCGGCATTTGCGCCGCGCGGTACGGCTACGGTTTTGTCAAAGGTGACGATCATCGCCGCGACGACCTTCATGCTGTCCGCGTTGTTCCTGGCCATGCCCGCGTTGACCGGCAATATCTCGGTCCTGTCGAGCAATCCTGACGCTCCGGCGGATACGGCAAATTCGAACACGAACGCCAACACGTCCGATGCCAACGCTGCCGCTCCGGCCGACACTAACGCAAATGCGGCTGCGCCGGCGGATGCGAACGCCGCTCCGATAACCGTATTCCCGAAATCGAACTCGGCAACCGGAAATACGCCGGCAAACGTTCTCGCCGCTAACAAACCGGCAGCTAAGGCCCCGACGAAGAAATAGATTTTTGAAAGATCGAATTGCTCAGGTGGCGTAATTGGTAGCCGCGCACGTTTGAGGGGCGTGTGGAGTAATCCGTGGGGGTTCGAGTCCCCCCCTGAGCACCATCTCCAACAATTACGAATTAACAATTACGAATTACGGGTCAGTAATAATTGAAAATCATAATTCGTAATTGTTAATTCGTAATTCATTCCTTCACAACCATCGTTCCGGTACCTTCGTCCGTGAAGACCTCTGCCAATATGGCGTTGCGTGTAGTCCCACTGATAATATGTGCTGAACTCACGCCGCGGCTTAGCAACCCAATAAGATTTTCAAGTTTTGGGATCATGCCGCCGGTCGCCCGGCCGGAGGCGATCATTTGCCTGGCATCCTCGACCGTCAGACGCGATAGCTTGGTGTCCTCATTGCCCTCGTCAAGATAGATGCCATTCACGTCAGTAAGCAGAATTAATTTCTCGGCCCCCAGATCGGCCGCGATCTCGGCCGCGATCGTGTCCGCATTGATATTGAAAATACGGCCGTCGTCATCGGCCCCGAGCGAAGAGACGATCGGCAGATACCCGCTGTCGAGCATGGTTTTCAAGAGGGAAGTATCGATCTTGACCACATCGCCAACGTGGCCGAAATCGACGATCCTGGTTTCGCCGGTTTCCTTGTTGAGAACATCCTTTGGCGGGCGTTTTGTCGCAGTCACAACACCGCCGTCGATGCCCGACAAGCCTACGGCCTTTACCCCGCGACGGCGAAACTGCGACAGAATCTCGGTATTGATCTTGCCGCGAAAGATCATTTTGGCAAGCTCCAGCGTATCGTCATCGGTTACACGACGGCCCTCGATCACGGTCTGGACAACGCCTAGCTTTTGAGCGAGCTCGTTAAGCTGTTTGCCGCCGCCGTGGATCACGCAGATGCGAATCCCGACCTGATGAAGGAGCGCGAGTTCCTCAGCCAGCGAGGCGAGATTCTCCTTATCCTCGGTGACCTTGCCGGACAGTTTCACCACAAAGGTCTTGCCCTGAAACCGCTGGATATAGGGAAGCGCTTCGCGAAGCAGATCGAGGTTTTCGATGTTCATATATATTTACGTGGCCCAACTCGAACTGGCCCTTACTCACATGCGGGGCTACCGACAAAGCTCCGTCAATATCGCCTTTTGCACATGAAGCCGGTTTTCGGCTTCGTCGATCACCACCGATCTGGGCGAATCTATTACTGCGTCGGTCACGATCACATTACGCCGCACCGGCAGGCAATGCATAAAAATCGCGTTATCCGTTTGGCTCATTTTCATCTCGTCGACGATCCAGTCTTTTCGTAAATTCGCTCTAAACTCTATATCCTTTTCCGTCGCTCCGTAAAACTGTTTACCGCCCCAGCTTTTGGCGTACACGACCTCAATACCGTCATAAGCTGCGTGAACATCATCTGTAAATTCGACGCTGCCGCCATTTGCCGCCACCTGAGCTTTGATCTCGGCGATCAACTCGTCGTCAAGCTCGTAACCGACCGGATGAGCGATGCGCAGATCGTGTCCAAACTGCGCTGCGGCCAACGCAAAGCTGTTCGGCACGGCCATCGGCAGCGGTTTCGGATGCCACACCCAGGTCAGAAGCACTTTTTTCTTTGCTGGCCCGAGAGTTTCGCGAATCGTCAACATATCGGCCATTGCCTGACACGGATGATGCATCGCCGATTCGAGATTGATGATAGGCACGCTCGCATACTTCTCAAAAGCATTCAGGATCGGGTCAGTCCGCTCGGTTTCCCAGTCCTTCAGCTCTGCAAATGTACGCACACCAATAGCCGAAACGTACCGCTCCAGAACCCTGACAAATTCAGCCAAATGCTCGGTCTTATTGCCGTCCATCACCGCCCCATCGCGATGCTCGAGCGTCCACGAAGAGCCGCCCGGCTCGAGGATCACCGCATTGCCGCCAAGCTCGTAAATTCCGACTTGCATCGATGCCCGCGTACGAAGACTGGGATTAAAAAACACGAGAGCAACCGATTTGCCGGCGAGCGGCCGATCATTCGACGGCGTGCTTTTTAACAGCATCGCCGATTCGATCAGTGCCTCGAGATGCTCCCGGTCGAAGTCGGATGTTTTAAGAAAATTTTCCATAGATTCTAGCTTCGAGCTTCGAGCCGCTAGCTATTAGCTGCTAGTCAGACGAGAGCACATCTATCAACATATCGATTTCTTCGGTCGTTACACACAGTGGCGGCAACAGGCGTAAGACATTCGGATTGCTCGACGTCCCGGTTATGATTTTTTTCCCGAGCAATTTCTTGTGAACCGGGCCGCAGGCCTCATCAAACTCGATCCCTAGCAGACAACCTTTACCGCGGATCGCTTTGACGCCGTTCACGCCCGAAAGGGAATCGCGCAGATGCTGTTCGATCCGGTTTGCATTGGCAATCATATCGTCCGCCTCGATCGCCTCTAACGTCGCGAGAACGGCAGCCATAGCAAGCATTCCGCCGCCGAACGTGGTGCCAAGATCGTTTTCCTTTATATGTTCGGCAACACGATCATTGACCAGACACGCCCCGACCGGCACGCCGCTGCCGAGGCTTTTGGCGAGTGAAATAATGTCTGGCTCGACCCCGTCCGCCGCTTCACTGCCGGCGAAAAACCAGCTTCCGGTTCGGCCAATCCCGGTCTGCACCTCATCAAAGATCAATACGATGCCGAGATCGTCGCTCAATTGCCTCAATTCCTGAAAAAATGTCGGAGACGCCTCGGTTACACCGGCCATCGACTGGATCGGTTCGAGCATTATCGCCGCCGTCTCCTGATCGATAACCGCTTTGACACTTGCGATATCGCCGAATACTGCCGATACATGCCCCGGAACATTTGGCTTCCCGATCTCGCGATATTTGCCGAGAAATGTCGCCGATATCGAATCAGCCGTTCGACCGTGAAATCCCCCAGTGAAGGTGATCACTTTTTCACGACCGGTGGCCATGCGGGCGATACGCATCGCGTTCTCATTGGCCTCGGTGCCCGAATTGCAAAAGAAAGCTTTTGTCAGGCTTTTCGGCGCGACAGACACAAGTTTTTCAGCTGTTTTGGCACGCATTTCGGAGTAGACAAGATTCGAGTAGAACAATACTTTTTCAGCCTGCTCCTGTATCGCCTTGACAACGTGAGGGTGCGAATGGCCGGTCGCACACACCGCGTGACCGCCGTACAGGTCGAGATATTTGTCGCCCTCGCTCGTCCAGACCCACGCTCCAAAGCCGCGTTCGACCGAGATGTCCATTTTCTTATAGGTCGTGAGCTGGCACTCGTCCTCGAGGTGTTTTATTTCGGAAAAATTCATCTTTTATGGATTGCTGCCCGTGAAAACGAGCCCGGTTGTCTCGTCGAGGCCAAACATCAGGTTCATGTTCTGCACCGCTTGCCCAGCGGCCCCTTTGACAAGATTGTCGATCGCGGAAAACACGACGATCTGTTTTCCACTGGAATGCACCGCAATATCGCAAAAATTCGTGTTTTTCACCCAATTAATGTCCGGCGAGCCGTTAACGATCCGAACGAAGAAAGATCCGTCGTAAAAATGCCGATAGAGATGCTCAAGGTCTTCGTTAGCCAATTGAACCGAAGTTTCCAGGTAACATGACGCAAAAATCCCTCGCGATACCGGCAAACTGTGGGTCATAAAAACAAACTCATTTGCAAAATCACCGACCGCCCGTAGATACTGTTCGATCTCCGGCACGTGCTGGTGCGTGAACGGCTTATAGGCGTAAAACGAATTCATCCGCTGTGGATGATGCGTATTCGCCGCCGCCTTTGCCCCTGAACCGCTGGAACCGGTCTTGGCATCAACGATCACCTTTCCGGTCAGAAGACCGCTCTTCACCATTGGAGCCAGCGCGAGCAGCGTAGCAGTCGCAAAACAGCCGGGATTGGCGATATATTTCGCGTTGCGAATTTCTTCACGATTCGTTTCTGTAAGGCCATATATGAACTCGTTCTGCAATTCAGTAGCGGTGTGATCGAGTTTGTAAAACGTCTTAAAAACTTCGGCATCGTCGATCCGAAAATCACCCGACAGGTCGACAACCTTAACGCTTTTGGGAAGGTGCGGAATTTGCGATAATGCCTGGCCGTGGGGCAAAGCAAAAAACGCGACATCGATATCATTGAGGCCCGACATATCTTCGGGAGCCGCGACAAAACGAAGATTGGTTAGTCCAAACAGATTTTTATGTACATCACTGACCGCTTTTCCGGCGTGCCCATTTGCCGTCACCAAAACGATCTCGGCGTTGGGATGAAACAGCAAAATACGAAGTAGTTCGCTTCCGCCGTAGCCGGATCCGCCAAATATCGCAACTCTAATTTTCCCTGTCGAATGATCCATTATTTAGCCGCTACAACCTCTCTCGAACGAGAATGAACGAGATCAAAAAGCCGCTTACCATTTCGCCGAGCATTTCCCGCAGGAAAGCCGTAATGCTCGGTGATGTAATCTTCGCCCATTTGCGAATCCGTCACCGAACCGGCCACGACATCGATCTTTATGCCGAGATCGCCCAAAACCGCTGCTCCACCAACGACACCGACGTAATCTGACGCGCAGAAAACAAAAGACGAGATCGCATCGCGGATTTCACCGTCCTTCAATACAACATCAACCGAATAGCCACCGACAATTCCATCACCAAGTTCGACGACGATCAGCTCCGGCTCGAACGAATTTAGATGATTGAGTATCGACTTCGCTACCGTCGCCAGATCGTCATGATCTACCGTAGAAGGAAGCCCGCAATCCAGAAAACTCGCGGTAACAAACGCCCCATTATCCTGCATGTGCAGCGTGTCGCGGAGACATGCGATACCCGACAGTTTCGCCCCCGCGACGCGTAGACCGGCGTTTGCCGCCTGTTTTATGATCTCGGTTGCCGCGACCGTCTTGCCGGAATTCATACAAGTGCCCGCGATCACCACAAGCGGAGCAGACTTAGCCAAGGACTCGGCTGCCGGCAGTGCACCATCGCCGATATTCAGAATGTTTCCCTCAGCATCACAAGCAACACCTTCAACCTCGACCTCGATCGCATCGGAAAATGACGAGTGATGACCTTTGCAGACGCCGATAACGCCGCCCATATTCAACAGGTGCAGACGGTCGCCCGCTTGAATCGTATTTGGCACCTCGCCGACAAAACCCTTTAAGGCCCGGCGCTTGCCCAGAGCACCCAGCAAAACGTCCCCGGTCACGATCTTAGCCAGTCGGCCCGACGGCAGTTCCAGATTGCCGTACGTCACGCTTTCCGAAAGCGCTCGAACGGCGACGATGTCGCCTACACATGGCGTCAGCAATTTTGTCACGACGTGGATTGATCGTCCAAAACCCTGACGCGATACTACGGAGCCTATTTTTTCTACCTCAACAATATTCATAGTCCTTTAGAGAATAGGTTCCATATCTTCTTGACGGCCCGCTCTTGTTGAATTCCATCCTTAACGGCGATAAAGATCGTGTCGTCTCCCGCAATGGTTCCGACGATCTCGTCAATCAGGGCGCTGTCTATGCGGACAGTTATCGCTGACGCCATTCCGGAATCGCATTTGCCAACGATCAAGTTATCCCCCGCTGTATCGAGCGACCTCAGGCCAAATTCCATGATCGTCGAAAACGTTCGCGGCAAAGCATAGACTCCGTCAACTTTCTCCACGCCAAGCTCCTCGAGATCGCGCGAAACGCTAGCCTGGGTTACTCGAAAGCCCCTTTCCGACAACCGTTCGGCCAAAACGTCCTGACGTCCGATGCGCTCGGCCCCGATCAGGTTCAACATAAGGTCTTGTCGGTCTCGTTTTTGCATATTCCGACTCGGTTCATGCAATAAGAATGCATAAAATGATTCTACGATGCATAATATACACCATTAGGAGCATATGCACAACCAAAGTTTGAATATTATCGAGAAAAATTAGAAGATGGCAAGCTTGATCCGTAAAAATTTCTTAGGATTTTGCCTAAAATCGTAAAGCAGCTTGGTGCCTTCGCTGGTGAACTGGTTCACGTTTGAGGCGGTTTGATTGAGGCTGTTGTAGAGCGTTTCGTCGGTGACAAACTTGCCAAGAGTGCCTTTGCCGGCCTGGGCGTCAGCGAGGATGGCCTCAACCCGCGTCGTGGTCGAACTAAAACGCTCAATAGCTGCCGTGGCATCATTATAGAGTTTGTCGTCTTTGAGTAGCTTGCCAGCGCTTCCTTTGCCGTCTTTCAGGTCGACTGTTACGGATTTGACATCGTCTGCAATATCAGACATTTTCGCGACGGCCTTGCGAAGTTCGGCCACCGCCTCGCGGGTCTCATTGTACATAGCGTCGTCGCTGATAAACTTTCCGGCTGAGCCGCGTCCGGCCTTGAGGTCGGCGGAGATCGATTCAAGGTGAGCGACGGCTTTATTAAGACTGTTGTAAAGTTCCGGATCATTGACGAGCTTTCCGGCGCTGCCCTGGCCCTTGTTTATTTTGTCGATCGTCGTTTGGAGACGCGTCATTGTCGACTTGGTCTCATTCACTGTGGCATCAAGGTTCTTATAGAGCGATTCGTCATTGATGATACGGCCAAGGGTGCCGTCACCCTGATTCGCTTTATTTAAGATCTCATTTGCCGGAACGGCAATCTTATTTATCTGGGTCAAAAGATCGTTACCGGTTGCCGTGAGTTGATTCAGCGAAATGGCCGAGCTTGATGCAAGGATCGAGTTATCGCTAACCGGCTGGCCTTTGGTCGTGCCGGGAACAATATTTATCATTTTGTCGTTCGCCAGCAGAGATGTGGCCACCAACTGAGCGGTCGAATCGGTGCGGATCAGCTCATTTATCGGCTTTTTATCAAGAGTCTGCACGACATTAAAAGTCGCTTCGATACGCTCGCCCTCCGGCGAGTCTGCCGGTAAAAACTTAACCTCGTCGACCTTGCCGATCGACACGCCCGCAAGCTGAACGTCCGCTCCGCTATGCAGCCCGTCGGCGCTCGAGAAACGCGCCTTTAGATGCATCGTCTTTTCAAACGGATGAAAGTCACCGCTCGAGTTCAGGATCAAAAAGCCCGTTACCAACAGGGCGGCAAACATAAAGATACCTACGCGGAGATCGCTAAGAGTGACTTTTTGTTGACGTGAAGCCATAAATGCTTATTTTCCGCGAAGAAAACGGGCAATATAAGGGTCGTCCGTTTGACGCAGCTGTTCGTCCTTTCCACTAAAAATGATGTGCCCCCGGCGTAGCATCATCACTTCCGTATTTATCAGGCAAAGTTTATCGCCTTCGGTCACGAAATGCACGTTGCCCTGGCTGTCGAGGACCGAATATTCGGATGCGATCCAGTCCAAATTGTTCATCTCGTGCGTGACGAATATCGATGATACATCTTCGAGGTCTCGCAGCTTAATTGCAAGCTCACAGATCGTCCTGGCGGTCGGCGGATCCAATCCGGCCGTCGGCTCGTCAAACAGGACGATGTCGGGATTTCCGACCAACGCCCGGGCAATGCCTACGCGGCGACGCATTCCTCCTGAAAGCTCGGCAGGCATCTTGTCGATCGCGTCTTCCAGATCTACAAATTGCAGCATGCGGACGACCTCGTGTTCGATCTCGTCTTCGTCCACGTTTTCTTCGTGCAGCCGGTATGCAACGTTTTCATAAACGGACAGGGAATCGAACAACGCTCCTTCCTGAAAGACCATTCCGATCTTCTTACGAATTCGCATCAGTTCCTGATCGTCAAATTCGCAAATATCCTCGCCATCGATCAATATCTGGCCAGCGTCCGGCTTTATCAAGCCGAGAACCAGTCTGATTATCGTAGATTTACCGCTGCCCGATCCGCCGAGTGCGATCTTGGTTTCGCCGCGGCGAATCGTAAAACTGATCTTATCGAGAATGACCTGCTCATCAAACGCCAGCTCGACATCCCGAAATTCGATAGCGGGAACGACGCGCTTGCCGAAACGCTCAGCGTTTATCCTGCTGAAGGCTTGCTCATGATCTATCGCGGACTCTAGCATCATTTCGGTTAAAACATCGTGCTCTTAAACAGGCTTTGCAATATTTTTGAGAGGAAAAAGTCAGCGATAATGATATTGATCGAGGCGAGGACGACCGCGTTTGTCGTCGAACGTCCAACGCCAACGGTACCCCCCGTCGTACTCAATCCTTTGTAACAGGAAACAAGTGCGATGATAAGGCCGAACGTAAGCGGTTTGATAAGACCGCCGATAAGATCAGAGATCTGAACACCAGCACGAACCGACTGGATATAAACCTTAGGATCGAGACCGTGAAGCTGTTTGGCGACCAATCCCCCGCCGATCAACCCGAACATATCGGCCGAGATCGTGAGCAGCGGTAAGGCGACGATCAAAGCTATTATGCGCGGTGTAACCAGCTTTCTGACGGGCGATGTTCCGAGGGCTCGCATCGCGTCGATCTGCTGCGACACGACCATCGATCCCAGCTCGGCGGATATCGCCGATCCGACACGTCCGGCAACCATCAATGCCGTCAAGACCGGTCCGAGTTCTCTAATTAAGGACGTAGCAACGCCCTGTCCGGCATTGCTCTGCGCTCCGTAATATTCGAGCGTCGGGTAAGCCTGAAGAATAAGCACGCCGCCTGTAAAGAAGCCATTGAGCACGACGATGCCGATCGACCCGACGCCGATCTGGTCAATCTGCGTAACGATCTCTTTGAAGTATCGCGGGCTCTTGCTTAGCCCTTTTATTGAGCGCCACAATAGATTAGTGATCGCCTGAACTTCAAATAGAAATTTCTTAATTGGGTTCATCCAATAGAATCTGGGAAACTGCTGTCTGTAAAGAATATAACGAACCCTAGCGAAACATCAAACAAAAGAAAGACCGGCCCTTTTCAGGGTCGGCCGGACATTGGATAGGAGGAATTACCCAATGTACTGAAATTATGGTTTCAGGCGGTTTGGGCGAATGCCCTGCTTTATCTCCTGTTTGACCTCGCGCATCGGCTTGAGGGCCGCGGGACGAGCACCATTTCCTGAACGATTCTTTTCCGCCAGGGCTCGATCCTGTTCAAATTTTTGGCGAAGATCGCGAAACCGCACCAATTGCTCCGGTGTCAGGACACGCCGGACGGCAAATTCGTGCATAAACCGGATCTTCGCGACCTCGCCCTGTGCTTGCTGAGCTTCTTTCAGACGCGACTGAACATCGGCCTCGGTGGCCTGATCGGAATAGATCGCCTCATTAAGCAGACGATTGGCTTCCTTAAGCCGCGTCTGGGCCGCATCCATCATCGGTTTGCGTTCCTGGTTCATGCGGCGGATTTGTAGCATTTGATCTCGCGTAAGCCCCAACTGGCCCAACACGGCGGTTCGCATATCTGCCGGTTTTGGGGCTGCGGGCGGCGGCGTTTCCGCCGTAACGGCCTGTCCAAATGCAGATGTGCAAAAAGCCAGAGCGGCCAAAACGATCAGGAAACTAGTAACGCAGATAATTTTCTTCATATAAAATTCCCGTAAGAAATTACAAGCCACCCTCGTCAAAAAGATCCGCCAGACGGAGCGACTTATCATCGACATCGTCATAGGGCGTCAAAGCCGGAGCATTGCGTTTTTGTCGAACAGACGGATCGACAGTCTGCATGCTAGCGGTCAAATTCTTTTCCCGAACCCGGCGAACCTGGATCGCGGCTCTCTCAGCCCGAATCTCGTGGCTCGGTGTCGGTTTAGCAGCAGGCGGGACGACGGTTGAGGAATTTGGTATCACCGCCTTCTGCGGGATCCCAGCAACGGTCATATTCTGCGGCTCCTGTCTCACCGTCGGCAATGAGGTCTGTTCGTCGACCACAGGTTTGCTATTCTCCGCAATTTGTCGATTGCTGCCGACATAATTCATTGCCGCAAATCCAAGACCGATACAGATGATCAGGGCGCCCGCAACCATAACGGCGGACGACCAGCCGGACAAAGTCAGCATTTCGCGAAGCCCGGCGAAAAAGCCGGTGGTTTCGGCCCGTCGTGGCCGTGGCGCGTATGGAATCACGATTTCGGGTGTTTCGAGATGGGCGAACTCCTCCCGTTGCCATTCGAACACGGAAAACCGCGCGTTCGAGACACCCGCGAACTCATCCGTACAAGCTGTGCAGCCCGCCAGATGCTTCTCGAATTTTCCGCGTTCGGCGGAACCGATCTCGTCGTAAATATATGCAACGATATCGTCCGCGAACCCGCAATCATTTTTATTACCGTTATTCAACATAACTCTCACCTACTTCGTTATACGACCTCGACGGGCGTACGTTCCAACCTCATTTTCAACTGCTTGAGCGCCGTATAAAGGCGACTCTTGACCGTGCTCAACGGCAATTCCAAGGTCTCGGAGATCTCCTGAAAGGTCATTTCCTCAAACTCCTTCATCACGATCACCTGCCTCAGGTCGGACGGCAAGGCTCCGACGGCCTGCCTGACCAGATTTAGACGCTCGGTCTGCTCCGTGATCCTTGCCGGCGATTTGAGCGGGGAAGCGACAAATGTCCGTTCCTCTGAACCGTCATCGTCATCGAGAAAATCCTCGGCTCTCGATTTAGCCCGCCGTTTTGTTGTCAAACACTGATTGACCGCTATCCGGTGCAGCCATGATGAAACTCGCGCCTCGCCTCGAAAATTTTTCAAATTGCGGTACGCCGCGATAAAAGCTTCCTGACAGGCATCGCGTGCGTCATCTTCGCGTCCGAGCATACCGAAGCAGAGAGCAAATATCTTTCGCTCCCACCTTCTAACGATTTCGCCGAAGGCGTCAGAGTCTTCCGAAACTGCCAATTCGACAAGCTGTTCATCCGTCTGTGTTTTATACATCAACTCGTGTTTTCACGCCGCCCTTTCACGAGAATAATAGCTCAAAGAGCTTAAACGATGCGAAACCTTTCCGCATTCAAATACTTAGACGCCAATTCACGGCAAAAAGTCGGAATTTGCTGAAACCATAACGCTTTTTTGCCCATTCACTTTTGCCCTGGCTTCGTTTTGCCTTTTGCCTTTTTACTTTTGCCTTAGATTCTGTCCCGCTCTTGTCCCGCTCTTGTCCCGCACCGAAGTTGGGACAACTAACCATCTTTATTTGCAATAATTACAGCAGATTTTTGCCGTTGTCCCGCAATTTTTAAAAAAAACTTTTCAGCCACGCATTCGCGAATAAAACTAAAATTCGTGCATTCGTGGCTACTCGTAATCCCGCCTTTTCAAAGAGCCATGATCATCGCAATTACAACAATCCCGCATCACCCTAGCAAAATCCAACGCAGATATAAACCCCATTTTGCGGGCTTTGACGTATTTTGCCGGTTTTGCCGATGTATAAATTGAATGCAGGACCCGGTACTTTCGGGGGGCAAGCTAATTTGAAAGTTGTGTTAAACTTGGCGAATTATGTTCCGTCCCGGTGACCAAATCGGACCTTATACGTTAGTCGATAAACTCGGCAAAGGGGCCTTTGGAGTTGTCTGGTTGGCTGAACGCCGGACTCAGATCACCACCACGCAGGCCGCTATCAAGATTCCGCTTGACGAAGACATCAGCATTGAAAGTATCAAAAACGAAGCCGATGTGTGGGTTCGCGCGAGCGGGCATCCGAATGTCCTGCCGATCATCGAAGCGGATATTTACGGCGAACACATCGTTATCGCCAGCGAATACGCGCCGGACGGTTCGCTTGATGCGTGGCTGAGAAAACACGGCAAGGCCCCGACGGTCGAATCGGCGGTCGAGATTGTTTCGGGAATTTTGTCGGGCCTCGAACATCTGCATTCACGCCATATCATTCACCGCGATCTAAAGCCCGCCAACATTCTCTTTCAGGGCACGACGCCGCGTCTGGCGGATTTCGGCATCTCGCGTGTTCTGAAATCAACCAGCCAGAGCAGCAACATAATGGGAACGCCGTCATACATGGCCCCCCGAAGCGTTCGACGGAAAACGCAACGAACAGACGGACATCTGGTCGGTCGGCGTGATCTTTTATCAACTCTTATCAGGACGTTTGCCGTTTGAACAAGCGGATATAACATCTCTGCTCGGAGCGATCCTGACCCGTAATCCCGAACCTTTGCCGTTGACGACTCCCCATCCCTTGCAGAGCGTTATCAACAGAGCGCTTGCCAAAGACCCAGGCAATCGTTACAAATCGGCAGCAGAAATGCGAACGGCTTTGCGAAGTCCGCAGAAGACGAATCCGAATTATGATCCTGAAAGATCGATTCCTACTGTCGCTTCTCCATCAATTGGTACTTCTCCGCCGCAATATTTTCATCCGCCGACTGAAAAGAAAAACAACATTCCGCATTTTGTCTATGCGGTTGCCGGATTGCTTGCCGTAGGGATTTTAATGGTCGGACTTATTGTTGCTGTGATGATGTCTAATTCAAAAACGAAGGAAGTTTCCGCAATAGAATCTCCGACACCTAAATCAAATGTTGCATCAACTTCGACGCAATCTATTAACTCTAATGCCTCGAATCTCCCATCATCAAATTCCAATCTTTCTCCAAGTGGCCATTGGTTTGGTAGTTGGACGTCAAAAACAGCTTCTTTTAATGCAGAAGCAACCTTTACAGAAACAGCCGGAAAGGTTAGCGGTCAGATTATTTGGACGATTCAACGTACTTCAAATCCTAAGAAGATGGATAAGATTGGGACAACCGCAGTAGAATATGTGCAAGGAACCTTTGACTCTCAAACTCAAATGATAGACGTTAGGGGTTTCCGCAAGGACGACGCAAACAACATAATCATTTTGGATAAATACCATTTATCTATCGCAGATGATAATCAGACAATTGTGGGTAAAAGTATCAATGGACAATTTACCTTGAAGCGATGAGGCTCATGCGACTTGCGCGGCCCGTTTAAAACCGACCCAGTATTGTTTAGAACCTTGATTTCCTTTCGAGTTTTGTCGCGTCGCCGACCACTGCTCTTCGGCGGCAAAATTCAGTTGTCGCTGACGCGACAATTGTTGCATGGATCTCGCGTTCCGTGCCTTGAAAGACACGGCTAAATTCAAACATCGCTACGCGATGAAAAGATTTCGTCGCCAAAGGCGATAAACATTAAAGCCCAGCGAGAATCGCTGGGTCAGATGTCAAATCGATTCCGTCGCCAAAGGTGACGAACACAAACGGTTAATTGTTCGACACCTTCAGCGTCGTCTTGAACGATTGCCCAATACCCAGGGTTTCGGCGAGGGCGCCTGCACCCTGGGCTTTAATGTTTTTCGCCTTGGCGAAGAAGATATTTCTAAAAGCCAATAAAAAGGAAACCTGATATGGCAGAAAGCGTAGTGGTAGTTCAACGAAACGGCGGCGGTTATGTTCACGGTGCAAGAGTCGCGTTGGGCTTTTCAAACGGAGTAACAGATTCCGTTTATACCGACAACGACGGCGAAGCCGTTATCGAACACCTCACGACCGGCCATGCCACCGTGTATGTTAACGGCCAGGACAAAGGCTCAATGAACGCACCCGCCAGAAAGCTCGTTTTTATTTGATTGATCATACGGCTCCGATTCTAGGTGCTCGAATAGGAAAATAGTTGTCTTGAAGCGTTAATCATTGTAATATCAGAGCGTTATGAACGTGGTTGAAACAATTCGTGAAAAAGTTTTTCATTTGCCGCCAAAGGCTCAGGAAGAGGTTCTTGAGATAGTTGAGCAGATCGAGGAACGTTATCACACAAGTGACGATCCGTCGATTTCGAACGGTCACGGCGGAACTCAAGAAATGTACGGATGGTGGGCTGGTAGAGAAATTACCAAAGAGGAATATCACACCCTGGATCACAATGAGCGGATAGATTTTGACCTGGCGAACGAATACGGCAATTACCATAAGGATGAAGATTGATGCTCATCGATACTTCTGGATTTCTTTGCAGATTCGAAAAAAAGGAAATCTATCACGAGAATGCTGTGGAACTTTATGATTCGGCGGAGGCCCGTATAACTTCCAATTATGTCTTAGCTGAATATACGGCTGCGGCATCCGACGCAAACAAATAATTGACTTTAGTGAACGTGTTTTAGGCGATGGAATGGTTGAAATCGTTTGGGTTGACGAGGCTTTGCACCGTTTGGCGGTAGATCTCCTTAAAAAACGTTCTGACAAATCCTACTCTCTTTGCGATGCGGTCAGCTTTGTCCTGATGCGTGAACGCGGCATCATGAAAGCCCTGACAACCGATAATCATTTTAAGCGGGAAGGTTTTGTCCGATTATTAGAACCGTGAAACTTAATAAGCTCTCGCAAAAACCACACGCATCTTCGAGTCCGCACCGGAATAAATACATTTCCCAACTTCTTCCACGGCGTCGAGCGGGATGCAGCGGATCGTGGCTTTGGTCTCTTCTTTGATCTTTTCTTCGGTTTCGGCGGTGCCGTCCCAGTGGGCCATTATAAAACCGCCTTTTTCGATCTGGTCTTTGAATGCATCCCATGTGTCAACGCGATAAGTATTGTCTTCTCTGAATTTAAAGGCCTTTTGGTAAATGTTTACTTGAATCTCGTTGAGCAGCGTTTTTACGTGGTCGGCAATGCCCTCGAGCGGGCGCGATTCCTTGCTTAGATTATCGCGTCGGGCGACTTCGACGGTGCCGGCTTCGAGATCGCGCATGCCGAGGCCGAGGCGAATGGGCACGCCGCGTAGCTCGTATTCGGCAAACTTCCAGCCCGAACGCTGGTTGTCGTTATCGTCATATTTGACCGAGATGCCGGAGGCTTTTAGCTCTTCGACGATGGGTGCGACCGCCTCGGAGATCGTAACGAGGTCCTCAGGCGAACGGTAGATCGGAATGATCACGACCTGGATCGGAGCGAGTTTTGGCGGCAAAACAAGGCCCTGATCGTCGGAATGGGCCATGATAAGCGCACCCATCAGACGCGTCGAAACGCCCCAGCTCGTCGCCCAGGCATATTCCTGTTCGTTCTCTTTATTGACGAATTTAACGTCGAAAGCCTTGGCAAAATTCTGTCCCAGGAAATGCGAAGTGCCGGACTGCAAAGCCTTTCCGTCCTGCATCAATGCTTCGATGCAATAGGTTTCGATGGCCCCGGCAAACCGTTCGTTTGGCGATTTAAGGCCTTTTAGCACCGGCAGGGCGATCCAGTCTTCGGCAAACGTCGCGTAGACGCCGAGCATTCGTTCGGTCTCTTCGACGGCTTCCTGTTCGGTCGCGTGAGCCGTGTGACCCTCTTGCCATAAAAATTCCGTCGTGCGCAAAAAGAGACGCGTACGCATCTCCCAACGAACGATATTGCACCATTGATTGATCAGCAACGGCAGGTCGCGCCACGACTGGATCCAATTTTTGTACGTGTTCCAGATGACGGCTTCCGAGGTCGGGCGGATGATAAGTTCTTCTTCGAGCTTAGCGTTGGGGTCGACCATCAAGCCGCCTTCGGGATTGGCTTTGAGGCGGTAATGCGTGACGACGGCGCATTCCTTGGCGAAACCCTCGGCGTGCTCTTCTTCCTTTTCGAGGAACGATTTGGGCACGAAAAGAGGGAAGTATGCGTTCTGATGCCCCGTCGCCTTGAACATATCGTCCAATGCCCGCTGCATCTTTTCCCATATCGCAAAGCCATACGGCTTTATGACCATACAGCCGCGAACAGCCGAATTCTCGGCCAGATCCGCACGTTTGACGATCTCGTTGTACCACTCGGAATAGTTTTCCGATCTTTTAGGAAGCGCTTTAGCCATAAATTGTTCCGCCACAGAGATCACAGAGGACACTGAGGTAAAATGAGAATGATAAGGCAATTTTGACGCACTTTCAATTTCCCGTTTTGTTTCAGCCCTGCTTTGCTCTGTGGACTCTGTGGCTAATATGTTAAAATCCCCTGTTTATGAGCGAATTCCGACTCGACTTTCAGGACACCGCAATTGCCTATGCGGACAAATCCAACGCCCAGTTAAAAGAGAAATACCGGCTCTTTAAAATGCTGAATTCGCCGTTCCTAAATGCGATCGGAACGGGGATGACGCGATTTGCATTGTCGTTGGGCTTACCGGTAGAGGGACTGATAAAAGCTACGATCTTCGAACAGTTTTGCGGCGGCGAGACTATCGAGGAATGTGAAGGAACAGTCGAAACGCTTGGTAAAGTTCACATCGGGGCCATTCTCGATTATTCGGTCGAGGGCAAGGCGACCGAGGAAGATTTTAACCGCACGCGCGATGAGATAATCCGCACGATAGACCGGGCCAAGGACGATCCGAACATTCCGTTCGCCGTGTTTAAGGTGACCGGCGTCGCACCGCTCGGGACGCTTGAACGCATGAGCGCCAAAAAGAAGCTTGACGCCAAGAGCCAGGCCAAATGCGAACGCATCCACAACCGCGTCGCCGAGATTTGCGAATATGCGTATTCGGTCGGCCAACCGGTATTTATCGACGCCGAGGATTCGTGGATACAGGACGCGATCGACCGCATCGCCACCGAGATGATGGAGCGGTTTAATCGCGAACAGCCTATCGTCTTTAACACGCTCCAGATGTATCGAACGGATCGCCTTCAATATCTAAAAAACGCACGGCGACAGGCAAAATTGGATGGATATATTCTGGCTGTAAAGCTTGTCCGCGGCGCCTATATGGAAAAAGAGCGTGAGCGGGCTGTCGAAAAAGGCTATCCGTCGCCGATCCACGAAGACAAAGCCGCCACGGACGCCGACTATAACGGCGCGCTCGAATATTGTATGCGGCATTTCAACGACATGGCCTTTGTCGCGGCAACGCACAATGAGATCAGCACCCAGCGGCTCGCGGCTTTGATGTACGAGATGGGTATCTCGCCGAATCACCCAAATATCTTTTTCTCACAACTCTACGGCATGGGCGACAATCTCTCGTATGTGCTGGCAAATAATGGATACAACGTCTCGAAATACGTGCCGTACGGGCCGGTCGCTGACGCCGTTCCATATCTGATTCGACGTGCCGAGGAAAATTCGTCCGCCGCCGGACAGGTCAGCCGGGAATTGGACATGATCGGCAAGGAACTCAACCGCCGTAAACTTTAATGCAACAGATTCGACCAAACGTCGTATTGATTTTTAGCATGGAAGTTATTTACGGTTATGTAATCTTTCAGCTCTGACTACTGACTGCTATTCTATGTTTTGCCCAAAATGCGGAAAGGCTGACCAAACCCCTGAAACGTATTGCCGTCAATGCGGCGTTTTCCTCCCCGACCTCTTGAAACCGATCAAACGCGAACACCCGCCCGAAGAACACATCAAAGTTAATTCTGTGCTTTCTCTAATGACCGTAATAGTCAGTTTTACACTGGCTATCCTCCTATATGCCTTGATGGGGTCCAAGCCGGACACGCATCCGATGGTTTATGTGACGGCCGGCTTTTTGTTCGCTATGGGCGCGTGGCATATTCAGACATTTATCCGAATACGCAAGCTCAAAAAGCAGTGGAAACAAAGAAATCAACCCGCCGCCGACGATCCCACACCGAAGATCGAATCGATCTCGACAGCAAAATTGCTGGAGCAGGCAGATTTTAGCAACGCGGTGCCGCCAAGCGTGACGGAAACCACGACAAAGCATCTGGACGCAAAACTTCCTCGATAAAAATTATCGTATTCCCAGCATCAATCTGACCGAGCGGTCGGAAACTACACGATTGGGATCGTTACGCCAATCATCGAGCGGGGTCTTTTCCTGTTCAGTCAACTCAACATTGGAAACTTTGGCGACCTGTGTGCTCTCGAATGCCCGGTTTGTCAGTGCAATGTGCTTGTCGCTGGGCGAGAGACCCTGCGGACTTGCCGACACCATCTCGGCCGTCTCTACGTCCGGGAAAAAGTCACGGTACGCCGCGACATGCCATGTTTTATCTTCGCCGATCTCCTCGACAGCCAGCAGCCGCAAGAGGGCAAAGCCAGCCTCGATCTGAATAACAAGAAAATCGCCCGGTTGAAAATTCTGAGACATAATACGAGATTAGCATACGAGGCCGTTTGCTAATAAAATCCTAGATTATGAACACGGAACTCGACCAACAGGCGATGCTCGACATCGCGATCCAGGAAGCCCGGCTTGGGCTGTCGGAAGGCGGTATACCGATCGGAGCGGCCCTATTTGACCGTGACGGAAATCTGCTCGGCCGCGGTCATAACCGTCGCGTTCAGGAGAGCGATCCGTCGATCCATGGCGAAACGGACGCCTTTCGCAAGGCCGGTCGCCAACGCAGCTACAAAAACACGATCATGGTCACCACGCTTGCTCCGTGCTGGTATTGCAGCGGCCTCGTGCGGCAGTTTGGCATCGGCACCGTCATTATAGGCGAATCACAGACGTTCCAGGGCGGCATCGACTGGCTCCGCGAAAACGGCGTTAAGGTCATCGACATGAGGTCCGACGAATGCATCGATATGCTGTCCGCCTTTATCACCGCCCATCCTGATGTCTGGAACGAGGATATCGGCGAAGACTGAAGTTACCTCCCCGGATTTATCACCGGTAGTCCTTTAGCCGCAAACTGCTTGTTAAAATCGGCAATATCCTCCGCTTTTATTTTTGCCAGGAGCGCAAGTTGCGCATC
>JANYIL010000093.1 GCA_025362075.1 Chloracidobacterium sp. | reverse complement strand
TGTCAAAGCCGCCGTTTTCGCCGAGAATACGTTCGATAGTCAAGGCGTTTTTCTCGACTTCCTCTTTTGAGCCGTCAACAGCGACGAGCAAGATCGCCTCTGCCTCTTTTGACAGGCCGAAGGCGAAATTTTCTTCGATCGCGGCGACGCAAAACTTATCTATGACCTCCATCGCCATTGGGAGCAGCCCGTATGGGGTGAACTTGGTCAACACCTTACAAGCGGATTCCATCGAGCGAAAATTGGCCCGCACGGTCGAGGTCGCTTCGGGCAGCGGGAGCAGCTTGAGCGTCGCCTCGGTAATGATGCCGAGCATTCCCTCGCTGCCGCACATCAGGCTCGTCAGATCGAACCCTACGACGTTCTTGACCGTCTTACCGCCCGTGCGGATGACCTCACCCGTCGCTGTAACGACCTCGAGCCCGAGGACATGATGCTTCGTCACGCCATATTTCGGCGTCCGCATACCCCCGGCGTTTTCGGCAATGTTACCGCCGATAAAGCTGTCTTTGTAGCTGGCCGGATCGGGAGCGAACATCAAACCCTGTTTCTCGACCGCTTGCTGCAATTCAAACGTTCGAATCCCCGGCTGGCATACCGCGTAAAGATCGTCCGCGCTGATCTCAATTATCTTATTCATCCGATCCGTACCGATAACAATACCGCCATCGACCGGAACAGCTCCGCCCGTGTACCCGACACCGCCGCCGCGAGCCGTCACGGGGAACAAATACTCGTTGGCAAGCTTGAGAATTTCGACCATCTGAGCGGTCGATTCGGGAAAAACAACGGCCTCGGGCGGGAATTTTTCCTTTACAGCGTCGGCACCGTAAGGCTCAACGCGCTCGGGATCAATAATGACATTTTCGACCCCGACGATGGAGCGAAGTTTGTCCAAAACCTCTGGCTTTGATGCGTTGGTGGTTTGACGACCGTGTGACTTGAAATAGATAGATTCGAACATTTTACGCCTCGACTAATCGTAGCAAATTTACCAAAAAGCGGACATCTCTGTTAAACTTTCAAAAAATCCGCAATATAGACTGACGCCGGCTCACGCCGAAGCAAAACTTGAAATATGAAACTGCCAAAGATCTCGTTGACCTGGAAGATCATGATCGGCCTCGTGATCGGTATCTTTCTCGGATGGCTGATCCATACCCTTGACGTCCGCTCCGGCGAGAGCCACACAGTCCTGGGATTTCAGACGCAGACGATCCTGGGATTTGCACGGTCGCTTTCAACGCTGTTTCTGAATCTGATCAAATCGATCATTGCGCCGTTGATCTTTGCGACCCTGGTTGTCGGCATTTCGGGTACAGGCGATATTAAGCAGGTCGGCCGCATCGGGGTCAAAGCGCTTATTTACTTTGAGATAGTGACGACGCTCGCTCTTTTCATCGGCCTTGCGGCGGTAAATATAACGAAGCCCGGCGAGGGTATCTCGCTTGTGGGCACGGTCAAACTAGAGAAAGATTTCGACAAAGCCGACTGGAGCGCGCGGGCCAAATTGCTTACAAAAGAATCGAACGAAGCGTCCCTAAAGGCTGACCAGCTTCTCGCCCAATCCGCCGGAAGCCCGGATAAAGCTGCCGAGGCAAACGTCCAGGCGGCTCTCGCAGCTCAAAAATCGTCCGAAGCTCTGGACGCTATCACCAAGGGCCTGACCGCAGGCGATCCGCCCGCAAAGCCGCAGACGTTTGGCGACATCATCGCCCATCTTTCGCCAACATCGATAATCAAGGCAATGGCCGAGGGGGACGTGCTTCAAATTGTTGTCTTTTCAGTAATATTTGCGCTCGCCGTAACGGCGATCGGAAAAAAAGCTCAGGTCGTCAAAGATTGGTGCCAATCGTTGGCGGACATTATGTTTCGCTTTACGGAATATGTGATGATGTTTGCCCCAATTGGTGTCGGCGCGGCAATGGCATATACCATCGGGCACAATGAGAAAGGGCTCGGGGTGCTCGTAAATCTGGGCTGGCTGGTCGGGACGCTTTACGGCGCCCTGATCGTCTTCGCGACCGTTATTCTGCTGCCGATCGCGCTCATCTTTAAGGTCCCGCTCAAAGATTTCTTTAACGCCGTCAAGACCCCTGCGTCAATCGCGTTTGCGACAACGTCAAGCGAATCAGCCCTGCCAAAAGCGATGGAAAACCTTGCACGGCTCGGCGTGCCGCGCCGCATAGTCGGGTTTGTTCTGCCAACCGGTTACAGCTTTAACCTCGATGGTACGACGCTTTATTTGTCGCTCGCGTCGGTGTTTGTAGCTCAGGCCGCCGGGGTCGCGATGTCGTGGGGAGATCAGATATTAATGGTTGCCGTGCTGATGCTGACCTCGAAAGGCGTCGCGGGTGTGCCTCGGGCGTCGCTTGTCGTGCTGCTTGGAACGCTTGCTTCATTCAAACTGCCGGTCGAGGGCGTTATCCTCATCCTCGGCGTCGATGAGCTTATGGACATGGCCCGAACGATGATAAACGTGGTCGGCAACTGCCTCGCCACCGTCGTTGTTGCGAAATGGGAAAATGCGTTCCGCAACGAAGAGTGGGAACGCGAAGAAGCGGAACTCGAGGCGGTGACGGGTTTAGGGCCAATAGTCGCCACCTAGAATGCAAAAACGTTGGCATCGCCAACGTAAAGGTGTAAAATGCCATTAAATTTATGATGAATTTGGATGCCCAAAAGATATTTATCCCCGAGCCGATGCGTTTCAGGTTTTCGGTAGATGAATATTACAAAATGATTGAGCTCGGCTTGATCAAGGACTACGAGAAAGCAGAGATCATCGACGGGGAGATGGTTAAGAAAATGAGTATTGGTGATAGACATGCGTGGGTTATGAACATGCTACTGAGACTGCTTATCCGGGCATTAGGGGATGAGATATTAGTGCGTAGTCAAAATCCCCTGCGTTTGGGAGATTTCGATGAACCCGAACCCGATATCGTGCTTGCCGATCTAACGAAATATGACGGAAAGCGGCATCCGCGTCCGGCAGAAACTTTGATTGTTATGGAGGTGTCCGATACAAGTCTGCGGTATGATCGCGACAAAAAGCTCCCGCTGTATGCCCAAGCCGAGATCCCCGAGGTTTGGATCATAAACTTGGCTAACAATCTGATCGAGGTGCATCAGAAACCTGCCGTTGGCATTTATCAAACGGTAAAGATTTACAGGCCCGGCGAAATAGTTGAATCGAGCGTCCTGCCCGACCTCAGGCCAGAGGTAGATGCGATTTTATCAAAGTAGTAGGCTGAAATGTTCCCCATCGGCGACGACAACTCAGACCGCACTATCCAGCCGGTGGTCAACTACGCGATCATCGGCATTAATATCCTCGTGTTTGTGCTGCTCCAGCGATTGGGCAGCAACGATGCATTTACCTACGCATTCTCGCTGGTTCCGAAAGAGATCATGACCGGCGTCGATATTTCCGGCGTCCAGATCCTGCGGGACGGGGCTGGCCACACGGCTGAGATCCAACATTATGCAACGCCGCTGCCGGTGTATTTCAACTTTATTTCGTCGATGTTCATGCACGGCGGGATCGCGCATATTTTCGGCAATATGCTGTTCCTGTTTATCTTTGGGGACAATATCGAAAACCGGATCGGACACGTCCGCTACGGAATTTTTTACCTTTTGTGCGGGTTTACCGCAGCGGCGGGACAGATATTGATGGGACCGGATTCGATAATACCGATGCTCGGTGCGTCGGGTGCGATCTCAGGCGTTTTGGGCGGTTATGCTCTGCTGTTCCCGAAAAATCCGGTGCGGGCGCTCGTGTTCAATTTCCTCACGACCGTTCCGGCGTTCGTCGCGATTGGAATCTGGATCGTGTACCAGCTTGTTTTGGGCTTTCTCACACCGTCGGGCAGCGGAGGCGTCGCCTACGCCGCACACATCGGCGGATTTCTTGCCGGATTGGTTTTGATCAAGATAATGGCCATAGGGCGGAGCAACCCGTCATTCGCCAAGCAATAGTTTCGATAAAACTGACCCTCAAAAAGAAACCGGAGATCGCCGCGTGGCTGACCTCCGGCCATTCGTCCTGACTCTTTGATCATTGACGCTGGAATTCAGGCGTTCCGAGCACCAAACTTACTACCTTGAAAACCTCCGGATTTCCACTTGGATTCAAGAGGCGTGCCTGCCGGTTTTGCGCACCTTTTTCGCCGGGGGAACGCATATTTGGAACCTCCATTTGAGCGTCATTCATTTCGCTGCCGGCCTTTACCTCAGGCAGCGGCTGATCGATCTGTTTCAGGAGCATTGTCCTGGTCCCGGGCGAGATCTCGCCACCCAAAATTTCGTCGATCGCCTTGTCGAGCGTCTTGGACTTGTCCTTTTGATCGTAAGCCTTAAGATCAACCCGCGTCCCGGGGATCCGGTTGCTGGCGATGGCGACGGCAAAGTTAAGGCGTTCGAGCAAGGCTCCCGTATTTACCCAGTCGGCGGCCAGATCGGGGTAACCCGTCGGGGCCTGATAGCCGTACGGAACTTCGCCAAGCTTGGTAAGCATAGCGACCATCGCCGGGCTGGCGTCAGTATCAGCTCCGAGTGTGCGGACGGAGCTTACGGCCAGCTCGATCGGCGACTTGATTTTTGCACGATAGTTTTCCGGAGCGTAGAATTCCTTGTCGTTAAAGATTGCTCTCAGCGTCGTCTTGATATCGCCGTTAGACTTGTGAAAAGCATCGGCAATGCGGCCGACGAACTCATCGCTGGGCGTGTCGCTGACAAACTTAATGGCGAGCTTCTTGGCGATAAATTTTGCCGTGTTCGGGCTGCTGACGAGCATGTCGAGCACCTTGAGGCCGTCCTTTTCGCCGCCCGCGTTTATGGTCTGGCCCATAACGGTTTTTGTACCGTTGTCGTGCCAGCGCGAATTGAAGTAAAACTCGCCGCTCTCAATGTCGTCCGGCACGCCGGCCTGACGCTGAAGCCGATTGATGCGTTTGTCTTCCTTGCCCTGAATTTCGCTGGCCGCCGCCTTGCGATAGCCGCGCGGGTCGGCGATCGTCCAGCCTGAGAAGCATTTGGCGACCTCGATGATGTCTTTCTGAGTGTAACCGTTGTCGACGCCGAGGGTGTGCAGCTCCATTAGCTCGCGGGCGTAATTTTCATTAAGGCCGCGTTTTTGCTGACCTTTGGGGGCAGCCTGCGGGTTGGCACGCATTTCCTTTAGCCGCTGATCGAGCTGGGCGTCGTTGACATTGAACTGCTGTTTTAGCCTCTCGCGCAGCTGCGGCGGCAGCGGCTGGCCGCTCTGGACCATCTGCTGAACGCGGGCTGCGTTCTGTGCGTTGCCCTGGGGTTGAGCATTCGGCGAAACCGATTCGAAATTATCGAGGTAAAAGAGCATCGCGGGATGCTGTGCAGTCCCGACGAGAAGGTCTCTGAAATTGCCGAGAGCGTTCGGACGCAGCACGTCGCGTTCGTAGCTCGGGATGTACCAGCGAACGGCGGCCTTCCCGGCATAGACGTTAAAATGGTTCTGCCAAAAGTCGACCATTACTTCCTGTAACTGGCGTTCGGAATAGACGTCGCGCAAGACGCGGTTGGCGACGATCTGAGGGACGATCTGTCCCGCCGGTTTGAGGTCGTATTTTGCATAAAGTGCCTGGAGTTCGTCGCGCCGCGCTTTCTTTTGGGCGTCGGTCACATCGGTTGGATCGCCGGCTGCCTGAGCCTTAGCATTCTTCTGATTTTGCGCGTTCGCCTGGGCCGCTTTTCCGCCTTCCAATTGCTTTAGCAGGGCGCCCGGATTAGGGTATTTTGCGAAAAGCTCGGCGGTCGACATGTTAAAAACATCCAGCCCCTTAACCTTGGCCTCGGCCACCGGGTCGGGGATTGCCGCGGGGTTGAGCTGCTGATCGATATACTTTTGCAGGCCCATAGCTTTGACTTTGGCGGCATCGCCGGGCCGGGCGCCGTAACCGAGACGGTTTAGGACATGGAGTATTTTCTGATCCTCGGTCAGGAGTTTCGCTCCCGTCGGTGACTCCGCCCGGGTTATAAGGGCGGGTGTCAGCATCGTATAAATCGCCGCAACGGCCGCCATTTTCTGTATAAAAGAAGTGCTTTTTCTCATGTTTTTGATACCTCGAATTCAACTGATCGAATCGCGTTCCTGCCAGATTAGACGACGCCGGGACGAAAAAGGGCGAAGAATCTTAAATTACCAACCATAAACCTTGAAACGCCGGAAACATACAACAATCAGCCGCAGATAGACATCTAACCTCTCGAAATTACGCGTAATTTAGGCTAATATGACATCTATGAAAAGTACACTCAAGGGCAAAATGACTATCAGAAAGAAATCTATTTTTTGTGCGGCAGGCGTAATTGCGTTGTTGGCCCTCTCAGCTTTTGGCCAGGAAGAGACATTTACCGACGCCAACGTCGATTATTCGTTCACCGTTCCCGAAGGTAAATGGAAAATGACTGTTAAGCCCTCGGCGACCAGTCCGAATGTCGAATACGTCAATGGCGACCGTACCGACGGTCATCTGGAGGTTCGCAAGCTGGCGGTTGCCAAAGATGCTCTCTTGAGCGACATAATTCAGGACGAGGAGCAGAAACAGCTGTTTCGTCCGGGTTACGTAGCGGGAAAACAAGAGAATTTTGTCGGCAGGCTACGCGGCAACGTGTTTAATTTCGAATTCGTCGCCGCCGGACGCAGTATGGCGGGACGGTTTTATTTCCTACGGGCCAACCCGACGACTGTCTATCTCCTCAGATTTACCGGGCAAAAAGACTCGATCCGCTCGGTGCGCAATCAGACCGACTCAATCGCGAGGACGTTCGGGGTCAAGTAAAATACGACGAACCGCCAAGTCTGCCGCTAAAGTCGGCGAGCATCACGAATAGAAGTCGTCACAGGGTCACCGCAAAGCCGGCAAGCGGGTTCCCGAACTGCGCCTGGTTACCCGATCCAGAACCACAAAATCACAAAACTATTTAAAACTTAATGGACGGAACAACCGCAAACGATCTTCTTGAAAACGAATCAATCCTAGTCGAATTAAAAAAGGCGTGGATTGATTCTGAACCTGACATCTCCGGAGGTCATGAAGAAGGCGGATTTATAGTTGCCGATGATGATGCCGCCGCATAAGAACTGTTTTGTCGATGGAAAGGACATTACCGTTTCGTTTCACACGCATCCAAACACTGGAAAAGATTTTCAGCAAGAACCCAGTTTGACCGATATTCGTGCGGTTAGCGATGATTTTGATTTGAAGGGCGAATTTTATCTTGGGGAATTAGTGATTTCGGAGCAAAATCTATATATGATCGAGCCTGCGGGCGACTATCATGTAATTGGAGCTACAAAGGTCATTTTAGAGAGGTAAAAGTATGGCGGCAGTTTTAACAAATGAAACTTTAAAAGACGAAATCGCTGTTTCGGTGGCGCAGGTCTTGGCGTCGGCAAACCGCAAAGCAAAGGAATTGGGCGTTGATCTCAAAGAGAGCCTCATAACAGTGAGCCAACACTTGGCGGACGGAGTTTGGGGGTGGCGTGTGCATTACGGTAAACGCGATTATGTCGGCCGACGTGGAGGGGACCTGATAATTGACGTTGGAGCCGCAGATGCGGATGTGCAACAGGTTTTGCGGGGACAGTAGCAAGGCAACGTCATGCGCACCGGAATGATGCTAAATTCAACAACCGATTCGATCGAAAAGGTGATAGAGGCGTTGGATGCAGGATTCAGGACTTTGTAATTTATGGACAGAACATTTAAATTGCTCGGCCTTGAATTTGAATGGGACGAAGAAAAATATGCTGTTAATCTTCGGAAACATAGCATAAAGTTTGAAGAAGCGGCTGAGGTCTTCTTTGATCCCGAACAGAAATTCGGAGATGCGTCGGTGGAAGAAGAGGATCGGGAATTTATGGTGGGGTTTACATTTGACTTAAATTTTCTATATACCGTATTTGTAGAACGCGGCGAAAGATTCAGAATAATTTCTGCACGTCAAGCAACCACTTACGAGGAAAAATATTATGCAAGGAAAAAATAAATTTTATGATCGAGAATCCGTCGACATCAGTTTGAATCTATCAAAGGATGTTATTGAAACTCTGGAAAAGATAGCAAAGAAAAAGAATTTATCTGTGGAGTCAGTTCTAAAATTCTTTATTGGGCAGGGATTGAGGACGGTATTGAGCCCGCAAGAAATCACTGAGATGGCTCGAAAACGGCTCAAATCAAGAAAAGGTACAACGGAAACTGTGGAAATAGACTTGGCGGCATGACGATGCGGCGATAGCCGATCTCGAAGCCGAACTCAAGATGAAACGCGATGTGCGCTGGTGACAAATACGTCGCTCTAAACGAAAAACGCTCGAAAGTCGGCACAGGCGTCGCCGGTTCCCCAGACTACGGCGACGACAGCCCGCTCTACGGAGCAATGGGCTTCGTCCGCAAATCCGAGAAGAAGTCGGGTCTAACAAGAAAAACGAAGCCGTGAAGCAAGATTATTGTGGCTGCAGAAAGCTAGAGAGCATCTCAGTCAGCTTCTTGTAGTCCTTCGTTTCGCACTCCCACACGGCTAGTGTCGTCCAACCTTGTGAGTCATATGCTAAATGGTTGGCGGCATCTCTTTCCATATTTTTTTGTCGTTTCGTTTGCCAGTATTCGTCATTAGTTTGAGGTGTGACATTACCACGCTTGCAGTCGTGCGTGTGCCAAAAACAGCCGTGGACCAAGATGATTTTCTTGTGGCGAGCTAAAACGATGTCGGGCTTTCCGGGCAGGTAACGAACGTGAAGTCTAAACCGATAGCCGAGTTTATGAATGATTGAACGGACAACGAGTTCAGGCTTTGTGTTGCGAGAGCGAATATTTGACATATTCCTCTTGCGTTGATCTTCGGTAAGATTGTCAGCCATTAAACGAGCGGACTTGAAAACTCCATGAAGAATGTTTCCTCGTCGATCTTGTAAAAACAGACATCGAAACGACCATATCCTTCGAGGTGTTCTTTCTGCACCGCATCACCGAGAGGAACGTTCAGACGCTGACGAAAATAGATGCCGATTTCACTGTTGTTAGCAGGAGTATGAATAGCTTTTCCGTTCTCCTGCGCACGAGCACACAGCAAAACCTTATTGTCGTCGGTCAGAACTGTGAACTGCTCGGCGATCTGCGAACGAGGCGGCTTCAGCCGGCTTTCCGCGTTTCGCGGCAGATAGCCACGTTGTTTACGACGTGGGATATGTTCTGAATAAATTCGGAGGGCGTTTTAACGTCCTTATCTGTTTGGGCTTTAGCCATCGTCGTCTGAATGCTTTTCGAGTCGTTCGTTCGTGGTGCCTCTCTTGTGATGTTCCTTTTGATTGTTGATGTAATCAATCACCCATTGTAAATCCTTCGTACCAAATGTAACGATCCCGTAACCACGTTGCCACTCAAGAGCTTTCAGTTGGACCTCGTGATTGATGTAGTACGAACTCGAACCTTTCAATTTTCCGATCCAATCCGAAACGAGAATATTTGGCTGCAAGCTGGTCGCAATATGAATATGCGTTTCGATGCCGCCGAGCGCGTGAAGACGTACTCCGGGCGTTTCGAGGATTTTGTGGGTTAGATAGTGACAAAGACGGCTTTCGATCCGTTCATTTATCATCGGCAGACTGGTTTTCGTGTGCCAGGTGATGTGGAAATTTATCTCTGAATAAACGCTGTTCGACATATTTGCTAAAGCTGTAGAAAGGACGTTAAAACACCCTCTGATCTATTCGTTCAAACTAACCACGTGCTAAAGCGACGTGGCTATTTGCCCTTCGGGAAAGCCGCGTGAACGCGACTTTTTAAAGATTTAGAAATGACGCTAAGTCAAGTTCATGTTATATTTAGGCAAATTTAAAATACAACTTTTTCATGCCGGATAACAAACACAAAAATTACGAAATATTGAATTTAATCGGGTATGGTTTGGCAAAATTCGACATGGAATTTGTCCATCAGCTAGGCTTCAATACAAAGGCGGCCTTTTTTGAAAGTATTGTTGAGAGCGGCATTGCTGAAACGGTCGGCACGGTGAAGAATCGACAGGATTTGTTCGATCCTTTCTTTGATAATGACAGAAAGGGTTGGTGGCAAAAAGGCGATGCATATTTGCACCGTAAGAAATTCATTGATTCTCTCTTTGGCGAATACGACGCTAAAACTTTTGCTACTTTGGTTAAGCTCTACATCGAAACGAACTTAGATCTTTCTGTTTTGGAGCCAAGTCTTGCAAGCCCAATCGTCAAGAGCAAATTTAAGCAACTTCAAATAACCGGACGCGAGGCAGAGCTTTATTTTGTCGACAATTTCGGAGATATTGATTTTTTCTACGGTGGCTCGCTTGAAGATGCACGATTGTTCGGAGACGGGTATGATTTTCAGATTCAAATAGACGCACGTTTTGTGTTAGCAGAGGTGAAAGGACTTCGCTCTTCATACGGAAGCATTAGGCTAACGGAAAAGGAATTTACATGCGCCGTCGAGTATGGAAACGACTATGGTCTGGTTGTTATCAGTAACCTTGAGGATGTTCCCAAAATGACGCCGATCATGAATCCTGTTGAGAACCTGCCTTTGGAAAAGAAGGCACGTTCATCCGAACAAATCTCATATCACAGCAAGAGTTCAAATTGGTAAAGTTTAAAGAAACGGAGAGTAAATATGAATATCAATTTCAGAGTAGAAAATGTTGGAAATATTCAACTAACACCGGACTACTGGGATTGCGAATGCAGAAACAACTACATCCGCCGACATTTTCCGCAAAAAACCATTGCGGCTTGAAGAAATTCAACGCCTTTACACCGTAAGCGTAGAGTGGGCCAAACACTCCTTCAATTCCTTTTTGTTCGCCTACAACGCTGAAGTCATTGCACGGGAAGCCGAAGGATAACCCGTCAATTGGCGAGACATCGAAAAGCGTTTTCATACTCAGCTTTCGAATATCTCGTCGTTTGACTGTTCCTTTCTTATCCGGGGCTATATTATTTCGATAGGTTTCGCAGGTATCCTTGTCGTAGTCGGTGGCCCAAGCGTGAGCAATAGAGTAGGTCTCGCCGGCGGTCTCGACCTTTGCGTTGATCGCCGCGAGTCCGATACCACCGGGATCGCAGAAAAGCTCTCCCAGGCGAAAATTCACATTGTTAAAGAAAAACGACAACCGACGACCGCATTCTCAGAACTCAACGACGATTGTATGTTACGGATGTCACAGTTGCAAGAGTGAAACGGGCGAAAACATCGGTTAAAAAAGAACGGGGTCAGGCCTGCGATTCTCGCGATTTTTTTATTGACTCGTCTGCTTTTGTAGAACGAATCATTGCTCGGTATGTTGCATAAATAAAATCTCTTTACATCTGTGCGATTTTGTGCTACGATCCGATTGCGATTTTGATCTTTGACAGTTCAAGAACCCATCTTAGAGGGAATTATACATTGACACACTTTGTCCAACTTTCATCTACTGGTGTCAAGTCGAAAAAGTTGGACAATGGGGCTTAAGTCCAATAAATACAACAATAAGATGTGTCAAAAGTTGGACACTTATTGGACAGGGCTTGTAAAAACGTAAAACTGAGACAAATCGGCTAAGTCCAATCATTACAACAATAAAGTGTCTCATTTGAGACAAAAATGAGACACCCACCTGCCATCTAGGGTGATGATTAAGCCGCCTTTTCTATTCCGTATCTCGCTAATTTCAAATAGAGTCCGCGGCGGGTGAGGCCGAGTTCGGTGGCGACGCGTGAGATGTTCCAGTTATGTCGGGCGAGGGATGCGCGGATGAGCTGCATTTCGAGTTCCGATACGGCCCCTTCGAGCGTGCCGCCTTCGGCGATATTCGCAAAAGGCGAGACAAAGCCATCGTAGGACGCGATCGGCTTGACGTTTGAACCCACGTCAAACGGGGTCAGCGGCTGGGCGCTTCGCTTAAGCTCGGGCGACAGATGGTCGGGCGTTATCACCTCGTTATCGACGGCGCGAGCAATTACCCGTTGTATCTCGTTGCAGAGCTGGCGGACGTTTCCCGCCCAATTGCAGACCATCAGCATGTCAATTGTCTGCGGTGTAAACGAGACATCGTGCTTTCCGAACCTAGCGGAGTAGTGATTGATGTAATAATTTACGATTGGCGGTATTTCGGAACGCCGCTCGCGTAGTGGGGGTACGCGAAGGCGGATAACGTTGAGCCTATAATATAGATCCTCGCGAAACGTGCCGTCGGCGACCTTTTCCTCAAGCGGCATGTTTGTCGCGGCGATGATGCGGACGTCAACCTTGAGGGGTTTCTTTTCGCCGAGCGGCTGGATCTCGCCTTCCTGCAAAAAGCGGAGCAGCTTTGGCTGCACGTCGAGCGGCAGATCGCCGACCTCGTCCAGGAACAGCGTCCCGCCATCGGCCGTGCGGATGGTTTCGGGGCTGTCGTT
>JANYIL010000065.1 GCA_025362075.1 Chloracidobacterium sp. | reverse complement strand
CGGCACATAGCCACGTCGTTTACGGCGTGGTTAGGGATGCCAAAATTATTTAATGGGCGTTTTAACGTCCTTACCAAACCTGGCTTAAGCCACATTCATTTAAGCCCGTTGAAACGGGCTAACAAACTATTTTCAAAACTTTTACCACGCCCTAAGGGACGTGGCTATATGCCGCGAAACGCGGGGTTGCGGCTGTGCCCTTCCGTGCGTCTCACCCCAAGTGACTAGCGCGCATTCGATGGAACTTTTGTTTTACCCTGCCGTAAGGGTTTCTGTTAAACACGAAAGTTTTAGGAGGATTTCACGCTATGGACTCGGAAAGAGTTGAGGGACGTCGGATCGGTATCTTGATGCTGCTGCAAATGGCGTCGGCACTGATCCTTCCTTTTGTTTTGTTCGGTGCGTTGGCGAAAGGCTACCCGCCCTATATGGACACGGTTGCTGAAAACGCTGCCTATGTCCGGGCCGGCGTGTTGGTCAGCTTCTTTGGAGCGGGCCTGACGCTCGCTCTCGGCATCTTCATGCTGCCGGTCTTGAGGAGGCACAGTCAGGCGGCGGCTATCTTTTTTCTCATGTTGTGTGCGGTGAGCTGCACGCTTGACGCTGTACAGGACGGAACTGTACTGTCGATGCTTTCTGTTGGGGTGAAATATGCGAATGCAGGCGGTGCCGACACGCCGCTATACCAAGCATGGGGAGCAATGGCTTCGTCCATTAGGCTCTCTGTCCACATCGTACAACTCTTCGCGGTCGGGGCATGGATGTTTACTTTCTATCTTGGGCTTTTCCGTTATCGCCTCGTCCCCCGCGCCCTTGCCGGCCTCGGCATCGCGGGCGTCTTGAGCCAGTTTACAGGCGTCACGCTGATGATGTTCCTGGGCGACAGCCCAATAACCTACCTCGCGATGCCCCTTGGGCCAATCCATGCGATCGTGGCAATATGGCTGATAGTCAAAGGTATTGGGCCTCAACAAACTTCATCAGTTCCCGACCAGACGTTTGATCGGGGATAGCAGATCGCCCGTAGCAGTTCAATCTACGGCGTGACGGTTCGAGAGTCTGTGGAGCAGACGAAATAACTTTAGCCCCATGTGAAGCGCAGCGGCGGTTGCGGCGTTCCCGTGGGCACTGGCACGGTTTGTGTACCAGAACTCCGTGGGGTAACGATGCGAAATCCGAACGAGTGTGTGAAACACACGGCATATGCCGCATGCTCCGCACGCTCGGATCGTTAGTTTGACCTATCTACACGTTCCGCCTATGGCTGCACGTGTAGCTAAAGATATAGTCGCCTGCTCCGCAGGCTCTGAACTACTCCCAAAAACTAATAAACACAGACATTTTGTTGATAAATACTCAAATGAGCTTAATATAAGAAAACCTATCTTAATTCGCAGTTTTGTCGCTTCCGCTGATTTAGAACCGGCATAGTCTTACGAAGGGCGAGGCCGACAGGTCTCTAAAATTCAATACCTTTGGAGGAACAACAAATGAAACGAGTTTACATAAGCATATTTTTTATATGCCTTTTCGCTATCGGAGCACTTGCACAGACCCCGACGCCGACGCCTACAACACCGGGTGCCGTCTCGCGCGTGATCTACTATAACGTCCTGCCGGGTAAGACGCCCGAGCTAACCACCTTTATTCGTACCCACACGATGCCTATTTATGAGGAACAAAAGAAACAGAAATTGATCCTTAGCTACGGCTTTTTTACTAAGCCCGTTAGCGACGGCCCCACCGACTGGAATCTCGGAGTGGTCATCACGTACGCCAACTATGCGGACGCGATCGATTTCAATGCCGACAGGAATGCGAAGTTTGATGCTATCGGCATCGCCCATTACGGTTCGGCGGACGCAAGGACAAAGGCCAACGATTCACTGAACGCGTTGCGAACGGTGACGTCGAGCGTTCTCGTCAGAGGTGTGACATTTAATCCAATGCCGAAATAACCGGATCGGCCCGAACTAAAGAGCTCTCCATGAAACTCAAGAAAGGCCTCGTCGCTCGACGTGACCTTTCTCATGAAAAACCGCGAATGGGTCATTTCGTATCACGAACAATCGGGGTCAGGCCCTGCGATTCGGCGATTTTCGCGGCTCTGCCGCTCTATTTACGGAAAAGCTCTGCTTTTCCGGCACACTTCCCCACCATTCTTGAGGCTCCGCCTCCGCCCAAAGGGCTACAGGATGGCGTACATCCCGGAAAATATGGGATAGGCACAGGGTATTGTTATGTCTCGTGGGGCGGCAAGGAATTTGTCTATTCGGACGGCTTTGACATTCTGTTTCCGTGAGTGGTCCTCATGGACCATTGGAAGATCGTACCGGAGGATAGGGCGATGCGCATCGTAAGTGTAGGTCATGCGTTTTTTGCGGCGACCCTAGTCGCCCTCGGGATCATGGACCTGGTTAAAGGCGATTTCACCCCGGTCTGGGCGCCGGTACCCGAAAGTGTACCCGGACGCGAGATACTGATCTATCTCTGCGCCGTCGTCTCGCTCGCGTCTGGCATTGGCCTGCTCTGGCGGCGCACGGCCGCGATCGCTGCCCGCGTGCTGCTCGTTTTTCTTTTGCTTTGGTTGCTGTTGTTGAGAGTGCCCAACGTCTTCCCCGCGCCTACTGTATTAGCTTCCTGGTATGGCTGCGCTGAGACCGCAGTGATGGTGGCGGGAGCCTGGGTATTGTATTCCTCGTTTGCTACGGACTGGGACAGACAGCGCCTCGGTTTCGCGGCCGGCGATACGGGTCTTCGCATCGCCAGGGTGCTCTACGGCCTGGCCATGATTTTTTTCGGCATGGGCCATTTCGCCTATATCGAACAGACCGCCGTACTGATACCGGGCTGGCTGCCGGGGCATGTGTTTTGGGCGTATTTCACCGGCGGCACCTTCCTTCTAGCGGGTGTGGGGGTGCTCCTCGGCGTTTTTGCTCGGCTGGCCGCCGCTCTCTCAGCGTTGCAGATGGGCATGTTCATAGTGCTGGTGTGGCTGCCCATCGCGGCAACCGGGAAAATCAGCGCCTTCCAATTGGGTGAGTTCGTCGTCACTTGCGTACTGACGGCCGCCGCCTGGGTGGTGGCGGATTCCTATCGCGGCACACCCTGGCTCCGATGGAAAGCGCTTGTCCCTCGACGACAGTCGACGCCGCCGGAAAGCTCGTAGGCACGATGACAAATGTTGTGTCGGGATTGTGGTCAAGAGCCTTCGTTCTCTTTGTGACCGAGGCCTTTTTCTTGTCTAATTTCGAAAATGATGCTACCGTCAACGAAGTTTTACAACAGGGAGTTTTTTACGATGAATTCATCAATCCGACGCGCGTCCGCGTGGACATGCTTTTTGTTTGTGCTTGTTTTCGCAGGGCTCGCTCTTCAGCTTAATTTTGGAAGGCACGTCCGGGCGGCAAACGCACTTACCAACACCTCTCTGGCGAACAAAGCCGGGGGCGACGACCTCTTTGCGGGCTTGCGCTGGCGCAACATCGGCCCGTTTCACGGCGGGCGCATCGCGGCCGTCACCGGGGCGATCGGGCAGCCGGGCGTGTATTATGTCGGAACACCGGCCGGCGGCGTTTGGAAAACCACGAGCGCGGGCGTGACGTGGTTCCCGATCTTTGACCAGTTCCAAAACGTCGACAGCATCGGGGCGGTGCAGGTTGCTCCGTCCGATCCCAGCATCGTGTATGTCGGAACGGGTGATTCCGTCGGCGGGTCTAACGGCGACGGGATGTACAGATCCGATGATGCGGGCCGGTCCTGGACACACATCGGCCTTGAGGAGACGACCAAGATCAACAAGATAACCGTCGATCCGAAAGACCCCAATCTCGTGATCGCTTCGACGCAGGGCGACGCAAAGCATACGGGCCAGGGCATATATCGGACGACTGACGGCGGCAAAACCTGGACTAACGTGCTCAAACCGGAGAACGCCAACGGCACCCGGGATGTTGAGTACGCCTTTGACAAGCCCAACGTGATGTTTGCAACATCACAAGGCTCTGGCGGGGGATTTGGCGGGGGGGGCGGCGCTACACAGGGTTCGAACGGCACCGCTCTTTACAAATCGACCGATACCGGCAAAACTTGGAAAAAAATTGAGTCGCTGCCCCTGTACACCGGCCGAATCAGCGTCGCAGTCGCAATGAATACGGACGCCAAACGTATCTACGTCATAGGCAATGCCCCGCAGCCCGGTGGGCCCTCGGGCCTATATCGCTCCGACGATCAGGGAGCGACGTGGCAGCACATGGCGGTGGGCGATACGCGTGTGGGCAACGGCCAGGGCGCGTTTAGCTCGGGTGTTTGGGTCGACTCGCAAAATCCGGATGTTCTTTACACGGTCAGCACCTACGTGTCTCAATCCACCGATGGCGGCAAAACGTTTAATGTTTACAAGGGCGCTCCCGGCGGCGAGGATCCGCACGATATCTGGATCGACCCGACGAACGGCCACCGGATGTTATTCGGGTTTGACCAGGGCCCGGCGGTAACGCTCGACAACGGCCATACCTGGAGCGGCTACTACCAGATCCCTATCGCACAACTTTATAAGGTCGCCACCGACACACGCTATCCGTATTGGGTGCTGGGCTCGCAGCAGGACACCGGTGCGATCATGACCCGTAGCCGAGGCGACCTCGGCCAGATCACGAACCTCGACTGGTATCCGCTGCAGTCGTCTGAGTTCGGAACTGCCGTGCCCGATCCGCTTAAGCCGACCACGGTGTACGGTGTCGGCTACGGCCTCGGGCAAGGTAACGGCCTGACCAAAATCGATATCGAGACGGGCCAATGGGGCAATGTGGCTCCTAATTTCGGCACCGACAGGGATCTGTACGCCGAGGGCCGCGATTTCTGGAAACGTTTCGATACCGCATTTGAACCAAAGGCCATGTATGTCGCCTACAACTGTATCCTCGTCACGCGTGACGGCGCCGAGTCGTGGAAGACGTTCAGCCCCGATCTCACGACAGCAAAAGACCAGCCGATGAAGCCCTGCGGTGCCGCCCCCACGCCGACTCCGGCACCTTCACCGGGAGCAACTCCGGCCGCCCCGGCTGGCGGCCGAGGCTTTGGCGCTGCCTCGATTACCGATTTTTCGATCTCTACCGTCAAGCGTGGCGTCATATGGTCGGGCAGCACAAATGGGCAGATCTACAACACATTTGATGGCGGCAAGACTTGGAACAACGTTACGAATTTCATCGATCTGCCGCCGAACATGAACTGGGTCACGGTCGAGGCCGGCCACAACGATATCAATACGGCGTATGTCGTCGGCAATGTCGGCTTCGGTCGCGGCGGTGCCGCTGCCGGGCCCGAGCAGCATTACGCCTATCGCACTCATGACGGCGGCAAGACCTGGACACGCTTCGGCGGCGATCTGCCGGTCGATGAG
>JANYIL010000017.1 GCA_025362075.1 Chloracidobacterium sp. | reverse complement strand
TTGCAAGCAAAGCCGGTTTGATCGGCCTGACGCGTGAGCTTGCGGCAAGCTGGGGCCGCAAGGGAATTCGTGTCAATGCGATCGCTCCCGGATTTTTTCACTCGCGGCTCGCAGACGCTGTAATCGACATCTACGAGCGTTCGATACAGGAAAATAATGTCATTCCACGCGTTGGCAACGAGGGCGAATTGAAAGGTATAACTGTTTTTTTGGCATCCGAAGCTTCGAGCTACGTTACCGGCCAGACGATCGCCGTTGACGGCGGTATGACCGTTTGAGAGACGTACGACAGACTGTCAGTCTGTCGGCCAAGTCCAATTTCCACTCAAGTTGGATGGCGCCTCAACGTGATGAACAGGATGACAGCCTGTTCTACTTTACAAATTGAAACTCACCGAACGCTTTCGGAACGTGGAATGCAGGCTCTTTGGTTTTTGTCGGCTGCCACGAGAGATAGCCGCGGGTCGGATCTTTCCCGACGCAGCGAAACAGGTTCCCAAGCCAGATGTCACCTGCCCTGGGCGTCTTGCCGAGCGCTTTCCAATCGATCTTGATAGCCATCACGACCTTGTCCTTGTCGATCTTGGCAGCCGATTGCATTCCCGACGCATAATCCCAATCTGACTCGCGCTTATGAGGCAAAACCTCGATGCCAACGTCGATCCACTCGCCGGTCGGAGCGATCTCAAATTCAAAATATTTGTTGCGGACGTTTTTATTTGGTGCAATAAATATCTCGCACACATCACGATCCCACAGACCTTTGATCTTCTTTGTCAGATCCGGCTTTTCGCTGACGATGAGCGGCTCACTCTGGTTTGCCTCAAAGCGAATGTAAAGAGCGGTCTTCGACCACAATAAACGGGCTTTGAACTGTCGCCCGGTCGGGGCTGACTTACCCGACCAGTATTTTGTTATTGAGACGTCTACGGCCTTGTCCCACTGTGCGGAACTGAGTTCATTGATCGAAAAATCATTCGTGGTGTACGTAAGTCTAAGCAGCTTTGAGTTCACGTTTTTGTTTTGAGCAAGCGATGGAAGAGTACAGAAAAATAACAATCCGACCAATACAAATCCAGGCAGTTTCATGATGAAACGATTTAACGCGAATTGCGGCAAAATGACAAGCCGCAATGACGATTAACCTGTATTCAGCACTGTCCGAAATGCCATTTTAGCGAGCTTCCAGGTGCGGTCCCAGTCGATCTTGCCGCCTTCGTCGCGGCCCATGAGTTTATCGACGAATATCTTGCGAAAATCCTTGCCTTCTCGCCGTAGCATAAATTCCTTGGCGTACGGTTTGGCAGTTTCAAAGAAATTGAATTCCGGATCGGTCACGATGCCAATGCCCTCGAGCGTCATAAGGGCCCGCATTATGTAGGTGAAGTTTGACGGCAGACGGAACGGGTAATCATACATTACGTCTGCCAGATCATAGGTCAGCTCTTTGAAATTTACATCCTTTAATTTTAGGTCAAAGTGGAACTGAAACATCCGCTCGACAACGGGTGTGATAACGCTCGGGTTTGTCCCGGGTTTGAGGAAATCAAGCTCGATCAGGTCTTTGGCGATGCCGCCGGGGTCTTTGCTAACGACGTGGAAAAAAGCGTCGATCATCTTTGCCTGCAATTGAGGCGTGATGCGACCGACCATACCAAAATCAAAAAATGCTAATCGTCCATCTGGCATTACCAGCAGATTGCCCGGATGCGGATCGGCGTGAAAGAAACCGTCCTCCAGCAACTGCTTGAGATAGGTCTTTATCAACAGGCGATTTACTTTTTCGGGCGACACATTTTGTCGTTTCTGTTCTTCCAGATCGGTAACCTTGGTGCCGTGGATGAATTCCATCGTCAGCACTTTGGCTGTCGTGGCGTTCCAGTAGATTTTCGGAACGTGAATATTGCTCCAATTCTTAAAGCTGTCGCGAAACTGCTCCGCGTTCCGGCCCTCAGCCGCGTAATCCATTTCCTCGTGGATCGTTGTATCAAATTCGCGGAGCATTCCTGCCCAATCGGCATTTTCATTAAGCTGCGGAAACCGTTCCGCGAACTTTGCCACTTTTTTGAGAATGACAATATCGCCCTTGATCGTGGCCTCCAGGTTCGGCCGCTGGACTTTAACAGCGACCTCCTCGCCCGTGTGGAGCCGCGCGCGATAAACCTGGCCTAAAGATGCGGCGGCTACGGGCTGAAGCTCAAACTCGGCGTAAACCTCATTGATCTTGCGCCCAAACTCGTGCTCGATCCTCGCAAATGCAACGTCATTCGGAAACGGCGGCACTTGATCGACCAATTTTCCCAATTCTTTTACAAACGGCAGTGGCAGTAAGTCAGCCCGCGTACCCATCGACTGTCCGATCTTGATAAACGTCGGCCCCAGTGTAATCAGTTGTTCTTTTAACCAAACAGCCTGCTTCTCCTGGTTAGATTCTTTATTTACGGTATTTCCAATGAAAAACCGCCGCAAGCCGCGCATGAATGCGTCGAAAAACCAAAGGCGACCACCGTACAATTTCTCGCCGTAAACCGCTGCCCGCGTGAGCCGCCGAGCAGTTTCAAGGCGAGCTGCGGCCTGTTTCAAATGCTGCTTGTGATGAATATCGTATTGGTCAAGATACAAATAAAGGGAGAGCATTGCGATAACGCGCGAGATCTGAAACAGTCGCAAATAGCCGCGAATTCCGTGATACTTGCTCTCTACGGCCGTCTCGACCTTTTGAAGCGAACGCCCTTCTTCGATCAATTGCTTATTCGAAATCTGCTTGGCGATAGTGAGTTCGGTTGAAGGAACGAGCCTGCCCACGCCGTTGACGCCCGCGACCGGTTCTTTCACCACCGTTCCTATACTGCTTGTAGATTCGTTCATTTATTATTCAGCGATCTTCATAAGATCGCAAGCATATTCTTTACGCCCTGATGGCGGAAATAGTTCCTCGCCCGCCGCGTGTCCTTTTCGATCTGGGCCTTGAGCGCGTCAATGCCGTTGAATTTGCGTTCGTCGCGAATACGGTAGAGAAACCGCACCCGCAGCACGTCTCCGTAAAGATCGCCGTCAAAGTCGAAAATATAGCTTTCGATGGACGGTTCGGAATCGGATTCAAATGTCGGCCGGACACCAATATTTGTTATGCTCTTGCGCCATTTTCCGTCGATCAGCGTGGCTGTAGCATATACGCCGTAACGCGGGATCACCCGGTTGTGAGGTTTGAGATTTGCCGTTGGAAAGCCGATCGTGTGGCCCCGTCGGTTGCCCCGAATGATGACGCCCTCGACGCC
>JANYIL010000016.1 GCA_025362075.1 Chloracidobacterium sp. | reverse complement strand
CGGGCCAAGGGGTGGGAGAATATCAATTCGTTGAGATCTTTAGAAATGAAGGGATTCGGGTTGTCAGACACGAAGATATCCGAGCTAAAAAACAAGCTTGACGTCTAAGACTAAATTAATTATGGCGGAAAAATTTTTAATGCCGAAACTCTCGCCCACCATGGAAGAAGGGCAGATCTCACGTTGGGTAAAAAACGAAGGTGACAGCTACGAGGCCAACGAAACGCTTGCCGAGGTTGACACCGACAAAGCGACGATGGAAATGACGGCGCTGACGGCTGGCACGCTTTTGAAGATACTCAAAGGTGCGGGCGATACCGCTCTCCTTGGCGAGGCAATCGCGATTATCGGCAATAAAGGCGACGACATTTCGGCATTGTTGACTGAAATTAAGTCAGAACCGCCTGCGTCAGCGGGCGGCAATGGCGCGAAAGTTGAAGAGCCCATCAAGCCTAAGGCCGAAGCGGTTACCTCGGTCACATCTGGGGATGTTGGATCAAAGACAGCGGTCACGCCGCCCGCTCACGCAGGCGCTTCTGACGCGCCATCAAATGGACGCCTGATCGTTTCACCGATTGCCGCTCGAATGGCGGCAGAAAATGCTATCGACCTCAAAACGATCAGCGGCAGCGGCCCGAATGGACGTATTATTAAACGTGATATCGAGACGGCGCTTGCTGGCGGCCAGCCTTCGGCGACTCCAAGCGTTCATCGGACATTTACGCCGTCGACAGTTGTCGGAGCCTCAGCATTTCATGATGAGACCACGTCCAAGATGCGGCAGATCATTGCCAGCCGTCTGGCGGAATCGATCGGCCCGATCCCGACATTTTATCTGACGGTCGAGATCGAGATGGACAACGCGCTCGAACTCCGCAAGCAGGTCAACGCAACCGTGCCGGAGGCACAAAAGATCAGCGTCAACGACATTGTCGTCAAAGCTACGGCGATGGCTCTCGTCAAGCATCCGTTTGCAAACGCATCGTATCAGGACAAGAACATTCGGTTCTACCAACAGGCCGACATCGGCGTTGCCGTTGCTATCGACGATGGCCTGATCACGCCGGTCGTTCGCGGTGCAAACCTGAAAGGGTTTCTCGAGATCGCCGCCGAGATCAAGGATCTCGCCGCAAAGGCAAAAGCAAAGAAACTACAGCCTGAGGAATACACGGGTGCGACATTTTCGATCTCAAATCTCGGAATGTTCGGCATCAGGGAATTCACCGCGATCATCAATCCGCCGGAGGCAGGCATTTTCGCCGTCGGCGGCGCTGCTCCAACGCCAGTCGTCCGCAATGGTGAGATCGTCGTTCGCAATATCATGCACGTCACAATGTCCTGCGATCACCGCGTGATCGACGGCGCAACCGGAGCTAAATTCCTCCAAACCTTCAAGCAAATGCTCGAACAGCCGGGGATGATGCTGGCGTAATAATGGAGATCGGAGTGTGAATTAAAACCTGCGGAGCAGGTATCAATAGCAATAGCTACACATGGAGCCGAAGGCGAAATGTGCAGTCAGTAAATAAGATTTGTGAGAGCCTGGGTAACAGGCGAAAGACAATTAGCCTCAGCTCTGTCGCCTGTTACACAGGCTCTAAAAATATTGTGCGACTTACCCCAGGTTTCGCTTCGCTCCACCTGGGGCTACCTTTATGCCGCTGCTTTGCAGCTAAGAAATATGAACGACAATAAAAGTTCCATTTCAAAAGCTGATTCTTACGAAAAAATTGGTGAGTTTTGGGATAATAATGACGTGACCGATTATTGGGATAAGACCGTGGAAGTAGAATTTGAAGTTGAAATTGATTCCCAAAATGGAGAATAAAAAACAATTCGCAGTCTGTATATCTGCCGAAAGAGAAATGTTGATTACTCCGCGAAAGATATATCAGGTATTGGCCGACAAATCTGCCGAACGCTCTGACTACATCCGCGTTATAGACGACGAGGGTGAAGACTACCTATATCCAAAAAAGTACTTTGTTCTTGTTCCTGTTTCCAGAGATATAGAAAACGCTCTTTTAGAAGCGGCTTGATGATCCGTCGGGGGCTTTTGTCGCCAACGGCGACCGACATTAAAGCCTAGGGTAGAGTGAGCAACGCGAACGGCACCCTAGGTCAGATTCAATCAATAATCCCGACGCTGAAGGCGTCGAACAAAACGATATGATGTTCGTCCCCTACAGGGACGCAAACCCGTTTATTCCATCACCTAGGGTTCCACTCGCTCCACTCGTTTCACCCTAGGCTTTAATGTTCGTCGCCGTTGGCGACTGCGACCGACCGATTAAATTTTTTGCGAGGCATTCGCCGCAAGGATGGCAAAAGAACAGAGGGCAAAAGATCACAGAGAGCTATTTGGGGCGGGCCGCGACCCGAAAACCGATCCCGCTTCCTGGAGGGTCTGACCTGAAGCGGCTTGCCGACCGCGTGGATGACGCTGACGCGGGGAATGAACCACCACGCATGACCCGGAAACTTGAGTCCCCAACACTCATATTTGCCGAGCCGTCCACCGGTAAATTCTGATAACTTGAGTTATAAATATCCTGCACCAATTCGAAAACATTGCCGTGCATATCATACAACCCAAATGCATTTGCCTGTTTTTGACCGACCGGATGAGTTTTACCGCCTGAGTTACTCATATACCAAGCGATTGAATCAGGATTTTCATAATAGTCTCCCGTCGTCCCCGCCCGTGCTGCATATTCCCATTGTGCTTCACTTGGAAGGCTGTATTCAAAACCGTCATTTTCGGCGTTCAATTTTTTTAGGAAAACTTGAATGTCGTCCCAACTTACTTGCTCTACCGGACAATTAGCTCCGCAATCTTTGAATTTACTAGGATTGACGCCCATCATCGCTTGCCATTGCCCCTGCGTCAATTCGTACTTGCCCATCCAGAAGCCGTCGTTGATCGTGACTTTGTGTTTCGGCATTTCGATTATGAAAGCATCGCGCGGGCATGCGGCGTAGTATTTTTTACATTCAAAAAGAGCAACATCAACCTCCGCTACCGTCGAACCCATCATAAATTCACCCGGCGGTATCGAGATTAGCTCCGTGCCAATCGAGTTTTTGCGGGTAGCTCTAGATGAAGTTGCATTATCGGCATTGCCAATGTTTCATTTTTATTCGCCGAGAGAACTGCTGTATCTGAGGAATAAAAATTTAGATAGGCCTTATATGAAATAAAAATAAGGCCCAATGAAACAAGAGCTATGGCGATTCCGATTACAGCCGCAGCAGGATTTTTTCCTTTTTTGGGGATAAAATTCGCCGGGACTACCCGTGCAACTGTTTCTTGTTCCGGTGTCTCGTCCACCCTATTTACATTCACGGGAATATCACGAGCCAAAACCTCCGTCTCAACCGCATTCGGATTTGGACTTGGAAAGACTGGTTGATCTCGCAATGGAAACGTCTTTTCATCGACCATAACGATAGTTTTGTCTTGCTTATCGTAGTCGCCATTGCTCAACATTTTTCGCATTTCGTTTGCCGAACTCAAACGATTCTCCCTGTCAATTACCACAGCCTTTTGTAATACCGCGGACAGTGTGGGCGAAACTTTCCGATTGATTTCATGAGCGGGACGGAGTTTATCCACCTGTCCTGTCCAAATTGACAATGCACGAGTTGGGGCATTCACGGGCAATGTGTTTGTCAAAAGATGGTAAAGAGTCGCTCCCAACGCATACAAATCGCTTCGAGCATCGGTACCTTGATCGAGAATTTCCAGGGTTCTATCCGAGAAATTTACACAGAGCATTTGAAACCAATTCGTATCGGCTCGCAAAACCTGTTCGAGCGGTGCGTATTGCAAGGTCGCCGCCGCCATGCTTCCGACCGTGCTTTGCAAGGCCGTCATATCGCCCGCCGCGCCTTTGGCAATACCGAAGTCGAGCAGTTTGATGCGGCCACGGGGCGTCAACTTCAAATTGGAAGGTTTAATGTCGCGGTGAACAATGTCTTGCGAATGCAAATCTTCGAGTGCGTCGAGAATCTGGTCCGCCCACTCCAAAACTTGTTGCGTCTCAAAAGGAGCGTTCCGCTCTTCCATAAGCTCCGACAAATCCTTACCGCGAATCAGTTCCATCACCAGATAGAAACCATCGCCTTCCGCAAAATAATCCATCACTCGCGGAAATGCTTCGTGCGTCATATTCGCGAGCATTTTGGCCTCGCGTTCAAAGGCGTTCCGCATGTAATCGTCGTCAGCGTAGGTTTCCTTCAACGCAACCGATGCACTGATTCGATTGTCCTTAGCTTCATAAACCGCGCCCATCCCGCCGTGCCCGAGCTGTCCGACAATCGTGTAACGCGATTGCAGTACGGTTCCAACAGACAACGGAAGGCGTTTGTTCATGTGAAATCTTTAGTTCTTACAGATTTAAGAATTGAGAAACCATTGTATGTCGATTCACTTGGTTTCACCAATAAAAACAGAAGACTTACAGAGTAAAAGCGAATCTGTTAGCATCTATTCTCACCCGATGAAAAAGCCACCTTTGTCAGAAAATTTTGCCCCTTACCTTGCTCTGATAGCGGTGCAGCTATCTTTCGGCTCGTTTCCGGTCGTCGGAAAGGTCGCTCTATCAGTAATTCCGGCGGTTGGACTTGTTGGGTTTAGGGTCGGCTTGAGTGCGTTTATTTTCGTTCTTGTCCAACTCGTTAGACGGCGATTTTGGCTTAAGGAGCGGATCGATTACCTCAAGCTCGCCGGCATTAGCTTTCTTGCTGTGACATTTAACCAACTCCTGTTCACGACTGGTCTTTCGCTTACGAAAGCGTCCAATACTTCCCTGATCTCGGTCATGATACCGATCTTTGCTCTCACAACCGGCTATATTATCGGCACAGAGATGCTGAAACCAATTAAGATCATCGGCATCCTGCTTGCGTGCATCGGCGTTATCCTCCTGATCGATCCAACCAACGCATCGTTCTCATCAGAAACTACCTTGGGCGATCTGTTGGTCGTCCTAAACTCACTTTCCTATGGCGTTTATGTCGCGATTTCGAAGAACATTGTAACGCGAAACGGGGCGTTCCGCTCGATAATGTGGATATTTCTGTTTGCCTCGTTTTTTTGTGTACCGCTTGGTGTTTATTCGATGCGAAACGTTGATATACAGGCCATTACGCCGACAATATGGTTATGCATCTTGTACACTGCGATGATCGGAACGCTCGTCCCTTACTTCCTGAACGCCTGGGCCCGGGCACGGGTAAATCCATCGACGGTAGCGGTTTTTGTTTACTTACAGCCGGTTGTCGGATTCATGCTTGCGGTGCTGTTTTTGGGTGAACATGTGGGATTAAATTTCATTGCCTCTGCGGTGCTCGTGTTCGGCGGTCTGTTTTTGGTTATAAAGAAATTCGTCCCAATTGAAACATGAGGTTGCTTTTTGCGTATTTTGGGCATCTAATCTCGAAATATGCCAACGCAGATCAAACAGATCGATCATCCGGATGTTCGCACGACCATTTTGCGGGTCGAGGGGGATATGTTTCAGGACGACGCCGTTTTGCTCGAACGAATAGCGGTTGAGATTCGCGCTGATAACGGTAATAAGATCATAATCGATCTCGCAGATCTCGATTTTCTGGACAGTGATGCCGCCCCGATACTGAGGCGGCTTTCCAACCTGGACGGCTTTGTTATCGAGGGTGTCGAGGTTTTCCTACAGTCGGCGGTAGACCGCGCCGAACGACGGGGGGCGTAAGGCCCACCTGACTTTTCCCAAAAAACAATTTACATTAAATGGAATGAAGACCCGGGAAATTGCTGATTTTCTTTCCGCCGAACTCGTTGGTGAGGGCACCATTGAGATTGAACGTGTTGCCGCCCTTTCATCCGCGTCGGCCGGTGCGATCGCCTTTATCGAAAAGGCGGATGCGGCGGCGGGTACCAATGCGTCCTGCCTGATAGTTCCGCTAGATTTTGCCGACGACGTTTCGCTGCCCTATCTTCGGACAAAAGACCCCAAATTGGCATTCGCTCTCGTCGCGGCGATTCTTCACCCTCCGAAAGATCGACCTGCCCAAATACATGACTCAGCCGTAGTCTCGGAATCCGCCATACTTGGCAACGAGGTATTTATTGGGGCATTTACATGCGTCGGTGACAATGCAACGGTCGGCGACGCCACGCATCTCCGTGCGGGAGCCAAGATCGGTGACAATGTGAAGATCGGCAGCAACTGCGTTCTCCATCCAAACGTCTTTGTCGAAGATGGGTGTACCATCGGGGACAATGTCATTCTCCATTCGGGTGTAGTGATCGGCGCTGACGGCTTTGGCTATGTTCGCGACCGGGAACGGCATATTAAATTTCCACAGATCGGGACGGTCGTTATCGAAGATAACGTCGAGATCGGTGCGAATTCCTGCGTCGATCGCGGCGCCCTTGGCGAAACCCGCATTGGCGAAGGCACCAAGATCGATAACCTCGTCCAGATCGCCCACAATGTGCAGATCGGAAAGCGAGTCGTCATTGCGGCCCAAACCGGTATCTCCGGCAGCACCGTGCTCGAAGACGATTGCGTGATCGGCGGCCAGGTGGGAATTGGTGACCACGCCCGAGTGCAGAGCGACGCTATTATCGGTTCGCAGGCCGGAGTTTTACCCGGCAAGATCGTGCGACCGGGCATATGGTGGGGCACACCCGTCCAGCCGCTTGACGAATATAAGCGGCAAAATGCGATGGTCAAAGGCCTGTCGAGATTACGAGACGAAGTGAAGGAATTGAGAACGAAACTTGTCGAACTCCAAGACCATAAAAGCGAGGAATAACTTATGAAACCCAGGGAAATACCAGGACTGGCAGACGCCTAAGAGAGAGTCTCTTAGAGATGCTCTTTGGCTAAACGAATTATGGCTTCCGCAGCCAGTTTCGATGCACCACCATGTCCGAGTTTGTCCGCCGCCTGCTTTAGACGTTCTCGCATGGATGCATTCTCGGCTGGTTCGAGTAATCGGATAATCTCGTCGGCAAGCGTTTCGGCCGTAAAATTTTTTTGGATCAGTTCTTTCGCAACCCGTTCACCCGCGATCAGATTTATCAGGCCATAGTGATCCACCGAGATCAACGGCTCAAGCAGGTAATAGTTTAGGGCGGACCCACTGTAAACGATCGCCATCGGCGTACCGATGATACCAGCCTCGAGCGTCGCTGTGCCGCTCGTTATGGCGGCTGCGTCCGATGCATTTAGGGCGTCGTATGTTTCGTTTTCAACAATGGTCGGCGGGTCGGATCCGTCGTTTTTAAGGGCCGATATGGCCTCTTGAACATCCCGTTCGTCCCGGCTCGACGCCGTTGCTATGATGAATTGTATCTCCGGTTGCCTGGCTGAGATTAAGGCGGAGGCCTCGAGCATGACGGGTAGAATTCTGACGATCTCCTTATGACGGCTTCCCGGCAGCAGCGACACTATCGGTCTGTCGACATTGAGATTGTATTTTCGACAAAAATCTTCTTTCGACGTTGTTGCATGGACCTCCATCGCAAGCGGATTGCCGACATACTCGACATGGGTGACACCGTTATCTGCATACCAGTCTTTCTCAAAAGGCAGTATCACGATCATCAGGTCTACATATTTTTTTATCGAATTCACCCTGTATTTACGCCATGCCCAGAGCTGGGGCGAAATATAATAAATCACCTTCACACCCTGTTTTTTCAGTGATTTAGCAAGTTTTAGGTTAAAGTCGGGGAAATCGACAAGTATGACCGCATCCGGCCTTCGCTCTATCGCCGCTCGTTTTAGGTTGCGAAATGCCCGCAGGAAAATCGGCAGGGCCCGCGCTATCTCCGGCAGGCCCACTATCGACAGTGCATCAGACTCAACGACAGGTTCGACCCCGGCCGAGCGAAGCCGTTTGCCCGCTGCTCCAAAAAACTCAAAATTGACCCCCGGCCCGGCGTTGCGAAGCGCCTCGACAAGCGCGGCACCGTGCCGGTCGCCGGACGCCTCGCCCGCTACAATCATAAATTTGAGGTTCTTCATCGCCGGTCTCGTAAATTACTAATGTTAGATGATATATGCGGATTGTAAAATGACAACCAAATTCGAGCAATGCCGCATCAAAGCTGTTGGATTTGAACTAAATACGCGTTTTTCGTCTTACAGTTGCTTGCAGTAAGGCGTCGTTACGCATAAAATCTAGTGTTTTGGGTGAACAGTACGCGTTCCAGACTCTCGCTGTTAATTTAAACCGATCGCGTGGCTTCGGAGGATATTTGTGACCTTTCGTCTTGCATTAATTTCAGTAGTTATATTTGTGTTTTCCGTGGCCGCGTTTGGACAGGCAGACACGGTCATCGCTCAGGTTTCCAACTCGCCGGCCGAGTCTTTTGCCGGCAGCATGAGCGGAAACGGCCGGTTTATTGTCTTTGAGTCAAGGGGTAACATCGCTACCGAAAACCCGCGTAATGAAGACGGAAATACGGAAATATTTCTCTTCGATTACGCCCAAAGGCGAATCTATCAAATAACGGATACGAAGAGCGTTTTGTTTGACCCCAGCGCGTCATCGGCCCTTTTTTCAAACGTGCGGGTTGAGATAATAAACACCCGGCCGGTTATCAGCAACGACGGAAAATGGATATCGTTCAGTTCGAACGCCACGACATCGAGGCCGACGACCCCGAATAATACAAATCCGGGCTCCTTTGACGGCAATTCGTTTACGACCGCCACACCTACGCCCACACCAACGCCGCTGCCATCGTTTACGCCGACTCCGACACCGACTCCGACGCCCACTCCGACGACCCCGACTCCGACGCCCACGCCAACGCCGGTTCCGGCCGCCAATCCTTTGGCCAACGACGGCAATCTCGAAATCTGGCTCTACCAGATTCCGGCGTATGCGGCTGTAGCGGACCTCTCGGCAGGGGATGAAATTCCGGCGACAAATCTGGCGGGCGGCACCTTTATCCGTGTAACAAACTCTGACGCCAGCCAGCTGCCGAAGCCCGCAAATGCGAATACAGGGGCCTTCGTAGCCGATGACAACCACGACGTAAGCATCAGCGACGATGGCAATGCCATCGCGTTTGCCTCGACCCGCGACCTCGTGCCGACGGTTGGTAATGCGTTCCCCACCGACGACAATGATGAGATTTTTACTTACGCCAGATCCACGGGTCTGTTGAATCAGGTTACGAAAACGCCCCGAGGCAATATCGCAAACCCGATCTACAATAAAAATCCGACGATTTCAGGTAATGGACTGCGGGTGGCGTTTACAAGTACCGGCGACAATCCAATCGTTGGCATGACCGGCGGGACCAATCCTGACACCAGCCGGAACGAAGAGATATTTTATTCCGACCTAAATGCCATAGGTGCGCCGACTGGCACTAAAAAACAGGTCACCGTCACGACGCCCACCAACGCGGGTGATCCCGTAAATATTCTCGACCTCGGACGCCGCATGAGCCGGGACGGCCGTTATATCGCCCTCGACTCGTACGCCGACCTGGCGAACGAAAACAGCAATAAGAATTACACGTCGTTTGCTCTCTATTTGTACGACACAACGACGAGCACATTTCGCAGGGTATTAGCCCGCAGCGATGCGGATACGGCGGCGACCGGCGGCGATGTGGCGCGCTATCCGGGCTTTACCGACTACGACGCGTCCGGTGCCCCGTCGACGCTAGTTTTAGAAAGCCGTTTGAACATCAAAGCGGACGGGACCGTTCCAACCACCGCCTCGGAAGGCCTCAATAATGATGACATCCGACCGACACAGATATACTCTTATCCGCTAAATGTCACGGCAGCAAACGCAACCTTTATCCGGCTGGCCAAATTCCCGTCGTCAAACACTTTCCTCGCGTCGACCCAGTTACTACCTAGCAATTCGTCTCAGCGAATAGCGTTTAACCTTGCGCTGACAGAGCTAGGCACAGGCAATCAGGACGGGCAGTCCGAGGTTTACTATCTCCTCAAGCCAACGGCTACGTCGACGCCCGCGGTGACAATTGCGATACAGACTGGAGCCAGCGGTCTGCCCATCCTGGAGTCAGCTACGCCCACACCGACTCCGACAACCCCCACTCCAACACCGACCCCCACGCCGACCCCGACGCCTACTCCGACACCCAGTCCGACGCCGAACCCAAGCGTTACGCCTACACCGACCCCAACGCCTGTGACGCCCGCAGCCGTATTCGGCATCTCGCCCGGCATGTTGGCGATACTAGATTTTAACTCGAGTACCGTGTCTCCGATCACGGCGCGAACCGCGACTGGATCGCTTTCCAGAACGTTTAATTTGCCAATCGAATTAAGCGGCGTCACGCTATCGATCAACGGTCTGGCATGTGGCCTAAAGAGCGTTGGCGGAAACCACATCACGTTTGTCACCCCCCCATTTATCAGCAGCGCAGCCACAGGAACGATCTATCCGATCACCATCACAAAGGACGGTGCGATATTAAAAACCTTCGTTACCATCGTGCCGAGCAGGCCGGATATCTTTAATACCACATTGACGGTCGCCCCCCTCGGACGGGCAAAGGTCTTTAACGCAACTAATAGGGTCTTCACCACGGAGCCGTTTGTCATACGCACGATCAAGCGTAGGGGCAATATGCTGACCGCCTCTCGCTTGAGGCTGTTTTTGACCGGTATCCAAAACGTCTCAGCTGCGGTCGTCACTATTAGAATCGGGTCGGTGACGATCAATGGATCGGGAATCGCTTCTGACTTTATGCTCGTCGATCCTGGCGTTCAAACCATCGATTTTATTATACCGGCGACGCTCCAGGGGGCGGGTGACCAGCCCATTATCCTGACTGTGACGGCAAACGGGGTAACTTTCTCTTCGCGCCTCGATGACACCTCGACCAGGTTGTTCATTCTCTGATAAGATAGGCCAAAGTTAGGCTTGAGAGGCGGGCAAGTCCCCGTCTTTTTCCGTTTACCATAACGCTAATTTATCTTGTTATAATCTCTCCTTATTCTTGCTAACTCCCGACGGTTGTATTATCCTTTTGTTGAAACACTTTCTCAGAAAACACATTATTAGACGAATACTTTTGATTTCCAGAGGCTTAATAAAAATATGTCCGTAAAAGATGTTAAAACGATGAATATTGCTCCAAAGGTATGGAAAAATGGCGAGTTTATTGACTGGAACGAAGCCCGGATCCATATCATGTCTCACGTGGTGAACTACGGATCGAGCGTTTTCGAAGGCATCCGCTGTTACGAAACGTCTAAGGGCTCGGCGATTTTCAGGCTCACCGAGCACATGCAGCGGCTGGTCAATTCGGCCAAGATCTACCGCATGGATTCGCAATTTACACGCGATCAGTTTTGCGACGCAGCGGTCGAGCTTGTCGCCGATAGCGGTCTGCCGTCGTGCTACCTGCGTCCGCTGATCGTGCGTGGTCTGGACGATGAAAACCCTTCGTTTGGCGTCAACGGCATGCAAAGCCCGATAGATTCGTACGTCGCCGCGTGGCAATGGGGCAAATATTTAGGCGAGGAAGCTCTGGAAACCGGCATTGACGTTTGCGTGTCGAGCTGGACGCGGATCACGTCTAATTCAATGCCCGCAATGGCCAAGGCCGGGGCGAATTATATGAATTCGCAGCTCATCAAAATGGAAGCCATACTAGGCGGTTTTTCCGAAGGCATCGCCCTCGACGACCGCGGCTACGTGTCCGAAGGCTCGGGCGAAAATATCTTTTTGGTCAACAGCGGCAAGCTCATAACGCCCCCACTCGGAGCCTCGATCCTACCCGGCATTACCCGCGATTCGGTGGTCGAAATCGCCCGCGAACTCGGAATCGAAGTAATCGAGACCAGCATCCAACGCTCGGCCCTGTACCTCGCGGACGAAGTCTTTTTCACGGGAACCGCCGCCGAAATAACGCCGATCCGCTCCGTCGACCGTATCACGGTCGGCTCCGGCAAACGGGGCGAAATGACCGCCGCATTGCAGGACGAATTCTTCAAAATAATCGACGCCACCCGCCCCGCCCCATCCGGAGCAAACTGGCTGACATTCATCGACTCCACCGAGAAAAAAGCCATCGCCTGATCTCTGAAAACTTAACCACGAATTAACACGAAACCCACACGAAGGAAGACTAAGAACCTTCGTGAAGTTTTCGTGTTTTTTCGTGGTTAAAAAATCCAGAGAAAAATCCTGTAAGATTTCCCGCCAAAACCTCAATTTAACCAGAAAACAAATTTCTTTTGAAAATCTGCTTGCAT
>JANYIL010000014.1 GCA_025362075.1 Chloracidobacterium sp. | reverse complement strand
CGCCTTTCTTGAGCACGCCTTCGCGCTCGGCCCAGTCGATCATCGAGATGCCGATGCGATCCTTTACAGAATAACCGGGATTAAGGCTTTCCATCTTGGCGTAGATCGGCGCCTTGATCTTGTGCTCTTTCGTAATGTTATTGATGCGGACGAGCGGCGTTTTGCCGATAAGCCCAAGAATGTCGTTGTATGTTTTCATCAGTAAAAGTTCCAGTTATGAGTACATAATGAGTTTATGCGGAAAGCGGTTTTGAGGCAAGAATAGGGGGGCGTCGTTGATCTTGGGATTTTGGAACCACAGTAATAATGGTTGTATTACTTAATCGTTCGAACGATTTTTTGGATCCAATTTGAGTTTCACTTCAACCAACCGAATTCCGTCGCTTGATGGGCTGCGTACGATTTCCATTCTTTTGGTCATCGTTAGCCACGCTTCGTTTTCCTTTGGATATCAGGGCATTTTTAATATAGGTGATCTGGGCGTGAGGGTCTTTTTTGTGATCTCGGGCTTTTTGATCACCGGACTGCTCGTCCGCGAAGTTGACGAAACCAGCAAGATAAATCTGCTGAGGTTCTATTTTCGCCGGACCCTGCGAATATTTCCGCCATATTATTTCTTCTTGGCGGTTTTCGCGTTACTCGCGATCTTTGGCAAGCTCAAGATCGCATTTGCCCAGTTTCTGCCGGTCATTACGTACACGAGCGACTATTTCTTTCCCGGCGACTGGAATTTTGACCACGCCTGGTCGCTCTCGGTCGAGGAGCAATTTTATCTGCTCTTTCCGGGCCTGCTTTTTCTGTGCGGGCGGCGAAAAAGCGAGATCTTGTTGGCTCTAACGATCTTGATCTGTCCGGTTGTGCGGTTCATCGATCACGGTTTGTTTGGCCAGCTTCATCCGATCTGGCTGACGAAAGGTTTCGACGCCAATCTCGATGTGCTTGCCATCGGATGCTTGTTGGCAATGAGGCGCGGCTGGCTGCATGAAAAACAGTGGTATCGCCAAATATTAGACTCAAAATTGATGTACATCGTCCCGGTAGCGATCTTTCTGATCCACACACAGATCGACTACGAAAACCTTGATCTCGGAGTCCTGTTTAGTGTCAATAATATCCTGATCGCACTCCTCATCGACTGGTCGGTAACGCATTTTAACAATGTTGCCGGTCGGGTACTAAATTCGTCGCCGTTTGTAACCGTCGGGGTAATGAGCTACTCGATATATCTCTGGCAGCAACCCTTTCTGAACCCCGATCCGGCGTCGAAATACTTTGCCTTCCCATATAATCTGCTCGGGTTTGCGGTTTTTGTGGGAATTTCGTACTTCGTGGTCGAAAAATTCTCATTACGCTTCAGGAAAAGGTACGAAGATGATTTATTTGGGCAGCCCTCCGCAAAAACGCTCGTCCCGGCCGCTGCCGAAGCCTAGAAATTGGTTGGAATGAGCGGTAAGCCTCAAACCTTCCTAGCCGCCAAAACTATCTGGAACTGCAATGTCGGAAATGGAAGACATGCAGCCAGATAAAACACCTTTGCGATCTGGAAAAGTGAGTTAAGCCTGAACTTCCGCTCGTAATGGCCATCAGGATACTTCGTATTATGAAACGACGAGTCGCTGGTCCGGATCCATATGGTTTCCATGCCTAAAAAGTCAGCGTATTTGAGAAGCTCGGCCCGGCTCAGTTCTCGAAAATGTCCAAAAAAGGGGTCGGAACGGTACCAATCTTCGATCGGGAAATGCATCGACCTCCCCGTCAGCAGCTTGAGCCTGTTTCTAAGAGCGGCGATGTTGGGCACCTCGATCACCAGAATGCCGCCCGGTTTTAAGACGCGTTTTGCCTCTTCGAGCATTTTTTGGGGCGAGCCCGGAAAATGTTCGATCACGGCCATCGTGATGACCATGTCAAAAGACTCGTCTTCTAGCGGTAGCTTTCCCTCGAGCAGGTTTGTCTCGATGGTGCGAACGCCATGCTTGCGAAACCGCTCGAGGATCTTATCGCGTTCGCCCATCCGGAGCATCGATGCCTCATCGTGCCCGGCCCCCGCCTGCGAGTACGGACGCCAATTGTCGGCCGCCGTGACATTGGCCCCCGCAGCCTGCATTGCGATGGACATCACACCGTTTCCGGCGCCGAGGTCGAGGACCGAACTGTCTGGCGGCAATAAGGGCAGTATTTGCTTTAGGTTAAAACGAAAACGATTAAACTCGCGCCAATAATCCACGCAGTCAGGCAGAAATTCTTCCGCCAACTGGTTGAGCAAAAACTCGGGATCGCGTTGGGTATTCATAGCTCGATCAACTTCGCCGACCGGACCGGCCATCTGGGTAAATTGGCCGTTGCGGGTTCATCGTCCGACGACAGAAACCCTACTGCTCCCGGTTTATGTCGTGTCGGGCGGCAGATAGTAGTGATATAGACGCCCCTTCGAGCGATTGCCATCGCCGAGACAATAGTCCGGGGGTGTCGTCGAAATAATCCCGCCTACATTGATGGCACCGTTTCATAATCAGAGTCCCAGCAGGATTCTCAGCCTGTCTTCAACGGATTCGATTGTTTGCTGAGATACCGTTCCAATTTTTCTTGCCAATCGCGAGGTCGATATCGAACGAACGTCCTCGCACTTTACAAAGCTGGTCAATGATAATCCGCCCTCGGGGGGTTGTATCTCGATGTGGAGAGGGATGCCTTTTGCTTTCGACGTGATCGGTATCACAACCACAAGTTCCGATGCTCCGCGATTAAAAATGTCCACCGAAATGACAAGTGCCGGACGCATCCCGGCCTGTTCGCGTCCCTTTGTCGGATCGAGGCTGACCAGCCATATCTCACCGCGTGATGCTGTGCTCATTCTTTTTCGACTCCATCCGAAAGCGTGCTTTCCCAAATTTCGCGCTCTTCGGCCTCTTCCCGCCAGGCGGATTTGTTGGCCTTGAGTGCAGAAAAAGCCGCATTCGTTGCTTCGAGCATCTTTCGCCGACGCAGATCTTCGATTGCTTGATCCATAACCGCTTGCATAGATTGGCCTTTGCTTTTCGAAAGAGTTTTCAGTATCTGATAACTGTTTGAGCTGATTCGAACATTAAAACTTTGCATAAAAAACCTCTATTCGAATACTACCGAAATGCCCTAAAAATTGTCAACATTTATGTTGACAAATCTGCACTAACTTACGCTCTCGATTTCGCAGCAATCCCCTCTACGTTCAGGGCATAGTTTCATAGGCTCGTGTCGTGGTAGGACGCAAAATTACAGCATGAGACCGCCCGGGCCGTGGGTCATCAGTGGTGAACGGCAAGCATTTTGGCGGGGTCATTTGTGATCAGGGCTTTGATACCGAGTTTGCGGCATCGCGCGACCCATTTTGGATTGTCGGCGGTCCAGATCGTGACGGGCATATTTGCGTCGGTTGCGAGCGAGACCAATTTTGGCGTGATGAGCGAATGATGGAGCGAGATCTGGTGGGCGCCGAATTCGCGGGCCATCGCGATGAGATATTTGCGGCGGCGAAGGTAATCGAGGATCGTCGGTTCGAACAACGCGGCCGTCTGAACCTCGGGCAAGCGATGGCGAACCTCTGGTATCGCACCCAGCTTAAAGCTCTTGACGATCATCTGCGGCAACAGCGGCGAATCGCGAATGACATCGCACACGGCCGCAACGAGTGAGACGTAATCGGGCACGTTTACCTTTAGCTCGACATAGATGAGACCGCTGAACGTGCGGCAAACGTCCAGCACCTGTGCAAGCGTCGGCACAGTTTCACGTGAAAATTCGGCTTTTCCTCGTTTCGGATATTTCGCGCTGAACCACGATCCGATATCTATCTTGCCTAGCTGTTCGGAGGTGAGTTCGGCGACGCTGTCAGATCGCAGACCCGTGCGTTTGAGATCGCGGTCGTGGATAACGACGGGTACGCCGTCGCTCGCAAGCTGCACGTCAAACTCGATGCCGTCGGCACCTGCATCAATGGCCATTCGAAACGCCGCGAGCGTATTTTCCGGCGCGTGGGAGCTTGCACCGCGATGGCCTATGATGAGCGGCGTTTTGCTCATTTTTTCTCCAGCAAAAATATAGTTTTCGACCACGCGATCGGCTCGGTGATTGGGAATTCATGATTGCCAACGAGGTTGAAATAGAGCGCGGCGGCCGAACGGACCTCGTCGAGCGGGTGGATCTTGAAGTTATAGAACAGTTCGAGTACCGAGCCGACGACAGACGGCTTAACGGGTAAAAACACGAGCGGAGCGCCTTTTTTCAGCACGCGGGCGGCTTCGCCGAGGCCTTCGTCGAGCGGCGTGTATTCGAGTACGCCGCACATTAAAAGCAGATCGAATGTTTCGTTGGCAAACGGCAACGAGAGAACATTGCCCTGCAAGGCATCGGTGCGTCCGGCAAGCCGTCTTTGCTGCCCGAATTCGTCACGGGCGACCGCTAACGATTTTAACGACAGATCGACCGCCGCGATCCTTTTTGGCCTATAGCCGGCTTCCTGAAACGCGAGCGTTACCAGCCCGGTCCCGCATCCCGCATCGAGCACGCGCGAATCGGGGCCGATGTCGAGATGCAGCGATCTGAGATATTTGGCGACCGAGGCCCGGTAGCCGTTGATTTTCATCGCCAGATTTTGCACATCGGCGATGCGGTCGTATAGGCCTTGTGTCGCGGCTGGATGGCGTGATTTACCGGTGCGTCCATTTTTGGGCATTCGTTCTATTTTTCGGCCAGGAGCTTGAGGATCATAGCGCGCATGTCGGCCTGCCGCATTGAGCTTGTTCCCGTCTCAATATAACGAATTATTCCTTTTCGGTCGATGACAACGGCGGTCGGCAGTCCGGTCGCTCCATACAGAAGCTGCGCGCTCTGGTCCTTGGCGACGGCAAAATCGTAGGGGAGCTTTTCTTCGCGCCGCACCCGTTTCAAATATTCGATCTCGACCGGATTGTCAGCAGCGACGCCGTCAGCCGTCCCGTAATATCGCGTGACGCCCACGATCTCCAGCCCTTCGGAAGCAAATTCCTGCTGCCACTCGATCAGATAGGGAAACGTTTCATAGCACGGGCCGCACCACGTCGCCCAAAAATCGAGCAAGACAACCTTGCCCCGCATATCGGCCAGCGTGCGTGTTTTTCCCGGAAACCACTGGTCGATCATCGGCAGTTCCGGTGCCGTCTCGCCCAATAATTTGTAATGCTGCTGTCGCTTCTGAAGCCGTGCGAGCACGTCTTCCTGGAGATCCTTTCGCGGGAAATCCCGGACTAAATCGGTCATCACCGACTTGTAGAGCTGCATCGCGGCGGGTTTTCGGCCGGTCTCAACGAAAAACTTGATCTTTTGATCGACGGCATAATAGTAAAAGCTCGTCGAGCCGGTGGCGACCGCCGTGGCGCGCATATCGTCGAGCCCTGCCTCGGCCTTGGGCCGGTTGCTGCCGTCGCGATAGGCCTCATAGACGAGCATCCCGGCGTCGAGGATCTCGTCGAGCCCGCGGGCACGCGACGCGGCGTCCTTTAACATCGACTTTGACGCCGCATACCCCTCATCGGCGTGCGGGGCCATGCCGGCAAAATCCTTTTGGGCCTGATAGGCCTTGGCCATTTCACCTTCCATTCGCGACCGCTCAGTCAGCTTTTTGGGGTCGCGGGCGAGATATTCGGTAAGCATTTTCTCGCCATCGTCGAGCTTTTTTTGCTTGGCGTCAATGACGACGATGATCGACCGTGCCGTCTGCGACCGATCGGCCGGGGCATTTTCGGTGGCGATGAATTTACGCAAGTTTTCCGAGGTGCCGTCGAGATTTTCCGAGATCCAGTAAAGCATCCCCAGGTAATAGAACTCCTCGCCCGCAAGTCCGGAGCGGGTGGCCGCCGTGGCCGCTAATTTAGCCGCCAGCTGCCGTTGCTCAAGCTTTGTCTGCGCAAGGAGTCCTTCGTTGAAAGGTATCTTTTTCGATTCAAACTCGGCGCCCTTTTTTCGAACGTAACCATTTGCCTCGTCAAACATCTGCTTGACGGTTGGCTCGGCAGCGGCGGGGGCGTTAGTCGCATCGGCGGGAATGATTCGTCCCGACTGTGCCGGAGCGCAGATCGTAAAAATTAAGATCGGAAATAATGCAAACCTGAGCATATTTTCTTAGATGCCTGTACCCGCTCTCCGAAGACTAAAACGGTCGGCGCCAAATTCGGTAAGGTATTTAGAATCAGTGCCGCCCACCAGTCTATCAGCCGCGATCCGTGCCGTCAGCGGAGCGAGCAGGATGCCGTTACGGTAATGAGCCGTCGCGATAAAAAGAGCGTCGATCCCGGCGATCTCGCCAAGTATCGGCAGACCGTCCGCCGCGTAGGGCCGCAATCCAGCCCATTGATCGGCGACCGGGAGACTCGAAATGCTCGGCGCGATCTCCAACGCGATCTCACTCAAACGAGCCGCCGCCGACTCCGTAATAGACTTATCAAATTCCACCTTTTCACTCGTCGATCCCGCCAAAATACGCCCGTCCGCCCTCGGCACGAGGTAACCGCGTCGGCTATAGATCACACGCTGAAACAAGCGTTTTGCGGTCTGAAAAGCAACGATCTGTCCGCGAACCGGTTCGACCTTGACAGGCAGATCGGCGATCCCCAGTTTGATGAGCGATGTCCATGCACCCGTTGCAAGGACTGTTTTGGCGGCGTGAAATGTGCCGGTCTCCGTCTCGGCGCCTACGATGCTGCCTTCCTCGACGATGAGACGTTCGACATGCGTGTTTTCGTGAACCTCAATACCGTTTATCTCGGCGTAACGCTTTAATGCAGCCAGCAATCTCCGGTTCTCGACCTGCCAGTCGTCGGGAAAAAGCAAAGCTCCACGCACATCCGGCGAGATAAACGGCTCGGCCTTTCGCGCGTCGGCGGCTGACAGATGCTCGACCGGCAAGCCCGCTTTCCGCTGCCATTTAAACCGCTCGTGGACCTCGGTTACATCGTCATCGGTGAATGCCAAATAAAGCGTTCCCACACGGTCAAGCTCAATATCGACACCGGTTTCTTCAAGCAACTCAGCCGCGAACGCCGGATAAAGGTCCCGCGAAGCGACCGTCATATCAAAAAACACGCCGCCTTCATCCGCCTCAGCCTGCGGCCCAAGCATCCCGGCCGCCGCCCACGAGGATTCCTGCCCGACAGCGCCTTTTTCGAGCAAAGTAATGTGCTTTACACCCTTTTTATGCAGCTCGCGGGCGATAGCGAGCCCGATCACACCGCCGCCGATAATCAGAACATTTGAAGTTTCGGTAAATCCCATCTTCCAGTAGCTTCATATTATTAGATGCCCGTCGAAAACTAAAATCCGCTGTAGGGCGCAAAAAAACAGGACAGCGGCTACCGCCTGCTGTCCTGCCCTCTTGTGCGGGAGGAGGAAACATGAGCTTTTTAAATGAGAATTACTGCAATCGAACCGTCAATGTGAATGGCATGTCGTATTGTCCGGCCCCCGTTACAGATTTACGGACAGTCGATTCTAATCCGGAGACCGACTGGCCGGACAGATTTGGTAATGGCGTGATGGTGAAAACCTCGCCGCTTCCATCCTTTACATAATGTACGTTCACGTGGACCGTTGGCGACGGTGAATTCACAGGTCTGGTTGTTGCCTCCGGATTCCATAGGAGCGCGTAGCTTGCGTTATCGCCGCTGACTGACCAGAGACCGGCATTCATTCGGGTAACGTAATTGTTGTCACAGGTGGGTGCGCTTCCGCATTGTTCCTTAGCGTAATAAGCACCAAGAACGTTGAAGTAAGGCTTAACGTTTTGCTGAGGAGCCGTAAACCACCAGGCAGGCTGGCTGCCGGTGGAGGTAGCAACCCGAAAATCAAAATGGACGGATCTCTGAGAGAGGTTCAAACCGATCGTCAGATCTCGTGATCCGCTTACCAGATTAAAAACGGCGTTGACCCCGTTTACGCCGTTCACATAGGGCGATCCCGCGATGTCTTGTCTGACGCGGTTACCGCTTTCGCAAGTGCTGTCGTTCGCCGCGCAAAAACCGAACTCTGCAATTGCTCCGGGATTGGTTATCTTCGCAGGTCTTTGGGCATTTTGGGAGATTGCCGTTGCAACGAGAATTACCGCCATTATGGCTGCGGTTAAAATACTTTTTTTCATTATTACTCCTTTTTCAAAAATAAAGTCCCTTTGGGCGTTATTGCCCTTACGTAAGTTGTTGTCTCAACTAGATTGTGAATTTTCAGACGCTTCTATCTATATATTGTGTTTTCTAGCAATTCCTTACAGATTTTTCGAAACACATCCAAACTCTCCTTCGAATTCAAGTTAGGCCTGTAATGCCTGGCTGAAACAATATGTTGATAAAAGCTCGATTCTGGGTTACCTTTGTCTTGAATCCAAACAAATTTTGTCCGCTCTCTGCGATCAGTTCTTTTTGGATTCTCGTGGAACGCCACAATTCTTTATTAGTTTGTGATAGAAGTCTTTAATAAAATCCAAATATTTTCCAAATAGGTTGCAAACGCGGCTGGAAAATGAATTATGTCGAATAACGGCAACCATTTGTACGAATTTGGAGCTTTCCGGGTAGATACGGCACAGAGGCTGCTTCTGCGTGCTGGCCGACCCGTCCGGGTGCCGCCGAAGGCATTCGAACTGCTGTTGTTCTTTATCGGTAGACGCAATCAGGTGATCGATAAAGAGACGCTGATGCGCGAGGTGTGGAGCGATGCTTTTGTCGAAGACGCTAACCTTACGGTGCATATCTCGACTCTAAGAAAAGCCCTGAATGGTGACGGGCAAAAGGCTGTGACGATAGAGACGTTTCCTAAGATCGGCTATCGCTTCAACGCCGATGTTCGCGAATTAACAAATGGGACCGCACCCGCGACAAATATTATTTCGGATGATAATGGGCCTGCCGCATGCGTCATAAACGAATTTTCCGGCCATCAGGCTTATGCGGACAGGCCGAGTGCGGTCTTAGCCACGTCCAAGATAAGGAATACCAGGATTGCGGCAGTCCTACTCGGAGGAGGCATTCTTCTAACAGGTGTTTATTTTGCAAAAAAATGGTTTGGCACCGAGGCTGGTAACCCGCCTGTCATCGAACGGGTTCGCGGGACCGGACAGAGTTCCGCCATAGCCATTTCACCGAACGGCGAATACCTGGCGCACGCCATTTCAAAGGCCGGAAAACGCGCCCTGATGATGACAAATATCGGCAGCCTCAGCAGCGTCCAGCTTCTGCCTGCGGACGAGGCCTTATATTATGGGCTAACGTTCACAAAGGACAACAGCTTTTTGTATTTCGTAAAGTCCGGAAACGAAATCAAATCGCTATACAAGATTCCAATCCTCGGTAATAACGCAACAAAGGTTCTGGACAATGTCGGAGAAAAGATTAGCTTCTCGCCAAACAGTGAAAAATTTTGTTTTGTGCGCAAATTATCTGATCAGGAAACTGTGGTGATGACGGCGAATGCGGACGGAAGCGCCGAGCGGTTGATCGCAACGCGCAAGGCCCCGGAGTATTTTGATGAATTCAATATTTCATGGTCACCGGACGGCAAAACCATCGCCAATGCCGCCGGTATTGCCAAGATCGATCGCAGTGTGCAGTTTATAGGGATTGATGCTGAAACCGGAAGGGAGCAACCTATCTCTGACACCAAATGGGCATCCGGTGACGGTATCGAGTGGCTGGCGGACGGCAGTGGGCTGATCGCCGGGCTTTTCGAAACTGGCAGTTCGCCCACGCAGATCTGGTTGATTCCATATCCGACAGGCGAACCTCGGAAGATCACGAATGACTTAAATAATTACGGTGGCGTTGGCGTCTCCGCCGACGGCAAGACGATCATGGCCGGGGAGTTTAAAGACGAGTCCAGTCTTTGGATCACTAGGAAAGATCAACCTTCCCAGTCGCAGCCGGTTTCAACCGAAAGGCACCATATGTTCAATTGGGTACGCTGGACAGCCGATGGGCGGTTAATTTTCGGATCGAGCGTTGGCGGCCATCGGGATGTTTGGGCGATGAATTCCGATGGGTCGGGCGAGACCCAGCTTACTACAAACGCCGGATCGAATGTAATGCCCACGGCAACCGCTGATGGCCGTTTTATTGTCTATGCGTCGAATAGGTCCGAGGACCGGGCATTTCATTTGTGGCGGGCGAATGCGGACGGCGCGGAATCTGTCCAATTGACGCACAACGCCGAAGAGTTGCAGCCCGATACAACGCCCGACGGCCGGTGGATATTTTATACAAGCGGAAAAATGGGAGCACCGCCGATTGAAAAATCGATATGGAAAGTATCGATTGACGGCGGTGATCCGGTCAGACTAGTTGAGGGGCCGGCCCGTTCTCCTGATATTTCTCCCGACGGACGATTTGTCCTTTGCTGGTATAAACCAAATGAGGAGTCGCCGTGGACGGCGGCCATCGTACCGGTTGATGGCGGAAAACCCGTCCAATTTTTGGAGATTCCGCCCGACGAACAAATTCATTGGACATCCGACAGCAAGGGAGTCTCCTACATCAAGACGGTCGACGGCGTCTCCAATATTTGGACGCAGCCAATAGACGGCAAGCCGGCCAAACCCGCAACGCAGTACACCTCAGACGGAATAGCCAATTTCGACTGGTCCAGCGACGGACGGCTGATCTGTTCCCGCACATCCAAACCCCGCGACGTAGTTTTGATCCGTAATTTCAGATAATCCTCTCAGATTTATTACAATAGTAGTTTGGCAATAAATTCCGGTCGCGTCAGCGACGGC
>JANYIL010000013.1 GCA_025362075.1 Chloracidobacterium sp. | reverse complement strand
TGCAGGGTTGATAGCACGAGGTGGCCCGTTTCGGCGGCTTCGAGAGCGATCTCGGCGGTCTCGAGATCACGCATTTCGCCGACGAGAATAACCTTTGGGGCCTGACGCAGAGCGGCACGCAGGGCGGAGGCGAAATCCTTGGTGTCGGCCCCCACCTCGCGTTGGTTGATCGTGCTCTTTTTGTGCTGGTGCAGGAATTCGATTGGGTCTTCAATCGTTACGATGTGATATGCCTTCGTCTCGTTGATACGGTCGATAATGGCCGCAAGTGTCGAGGTTTTTCCCGAACCGGTCGGCCCTGTCAGTAGCACGATACCGTTTCGGATATCGGCGATGTCCTTAAGCTGCGTCGGCAGATTCAGGTATTCGAAGCTCGGAATTTCGTGCGGGATTACACGCATGACGATCGAGAGTGAATTCCGCTGCTGAAAGATATTTACACGAAACCGGCACTTGCCCGGCAGCGCGTAGCTGAGGTCGGCGGTGCGGTATTTGAAAAGCTGCAGCGCCGCATCCGGGTTGTCCCGCAGCAGCGACATCGCGATCATTTCGGTCTGAAACGCCGTCAGCCTACCCAGCCCGATAGGCGAGGCAGGGTATAAAATGCCGTTAATTTCGACTTGCGGCGTTTGTCCGCAAGAGAAATTAAGGTCGCTGACATTCTCGGATACGAGCAGCATCTGCTCGATAATAGGGGCTACGTCCAGCAAACTCATGGTATGGATATACTCCTGAAGGATGACGTGAAAGGCGGGAAATTAACGTGGCGTTCAAATGACGGCGAAGTGATTCGACTAATTCCGCCATCAATATTATTGCGTAACGGGGTTAGGTTTGCAAGTAATATTTTAAATAAACACAACAATGTTTTTTATTTGGCATGTCGAAAGCGAAGGAATTCCCGTATCCGCTGCTCGATATTTGCAGCGTCTGAGAGTATTCCCCCGATCATCGCCGCAGAATCGGCACCGGCCTCGAAAACCGACGAGACGGTGTCCTTATTGATGCCGCCGATCGCCACTAGCGGAAAATCACCGATGGCGTCTCGCACTTGCCGAAGCCCCTCCAGGCCGACGACAGGTTCAGTGTCGGCTTTCGTCGCCGTGGCAAAGGCGGGGCCGATGGCGATGTAATCTATGGGCAATTTGACCGCCCGTACGGCTTGGTCCACCGTATGCGTCGAAAAACCGATAACTGCGTCAGCACCGAGGATCGCTCGAGCCTTCTCAGGCGGCAGGTCGTCCTGACCAAGGTGCACGCCGTCCGCCTTAGCCGCGAGCGCGATGTCGACACGGTCGTTGATGAGGATCTTTACCCCGTGGGGACGTGCGACATTGATCGCCCGGATCGCCGCGTCAAGGAATTCGGCGGGCGATGCGTCCTTCTCGCGCAGTTGGATCAGCGTCGCTCCGCCGGCAATGAGACGCTCGACCTGCTCCGCATGGGACAGACCGGAGATGCGGGTGTCGGTGATCGGGTAGATGTAAGGTAGTTCAAAGTTCAAAGTTCAAAGTTCAAAGTTGGAATTCCGGACTTTGAACTTTGAACTTTGAACTTTGAACTAATAGAGTGATTTCATCATCAAAAAACAGTCTTCGCCGTTGCTGTAGTATTTTGTTATGCGCTGGACGACAATGTAACCGCAGCGGCGGTAGAGGTTTTGGGCGGGCTCGTTTCCGACCCGGACCTCGAGTAGAATCGTGCCGACCTCGCGGGCTTTGAGGGCCGACTCAACCTGTTCCAGCAGACGTTCGGCGATCCGTCGCCGCCGGTGTTCGGGTGCAACGCCGATCGTGGTCAGGTGCGCGGCATTATTCTCATTGACCATCACGAACGCAAACCCGACGATCTCGTCCCGAGGCGTCACCATCCGGTAACTCAGCGTTCGCGGCTCATTCAGCAGATAGTCGAACGTGTGTTTTGTATAGTTGTCGCCGTTGCGAAAGCAACGAATATTAAGCCTGAGCACCTCGGCCAATTGATCCATAGTCAGCGGCCGTATTTCATACGTGGTCGGGGGCGCGGGAACAATCTCCTCCGGCTCAGCGAATAACGCCGGCAGGAAGAAATTACGGATTGTTTCCAAAACGGCCATAAAATTAATGGAAAGTGGAAAACGGACAGTGGAAAATGGAGATTCGTGAGTAGGGGCTAAAGGTTAAGAATAAGGTAGGGATGTTTTCATCCACTTTCCATTTTCCGCTTTCCACTTTCCACTTTCCGTTTCCACTCCTATTCAATAAGCATACAATCGCCGTAGCTGTAAAATCTATATCCTTCGGAGACGGCGTGGCGATAAGCATTCATTATAAGTTCGTGACCCCCGAAGACGGAAGTTAGAACGAGAAGCGAACTCTTGGGCAAATGAAAATTTGTCAGCAAAGCATCGACCGCGCCGAACGCGTAGCCGGGCGTGATCGTTAGGCCGGCGACATTCGCGCCTGCGACAAATCGGCCAAACTCCGCAAAATTGGATTCGAGAGCACGGGTCGTCGTCGTCCCGATCGCGACTATGCGGCGACCGTCCCGCTTGGCCCTATTTAGCAGCTCAGTGGCATCTGGGCCGATCTCATAATGCTCAGGCAAAACAGCATGATCGGCCAGATCGTCGACGCGGACCGGTTCAAACGTGCCGTAACCGACGTGAAGCGTAACCTCGGCCACCGCAACGCCTTTTTCACGGATCTTATCCAGCGTGTCGGCTCGAAAATGCAAGCCGGCCGTGGGTGCGGCTATGGCTCCACGTCTTTTAGCGTAGACCGTCTGGTAACGCTCACGGTCGGCGTCGATATCCGCCCCGGTTCGCTTGATGTAGGGTGGCAAAGGCGTTTTGCCTAGTTCGTCGATGATCTCATCCAGATCACCGTCCGCCTCGAGTCGGACAATAACTTTACCGTCCTCTGTCCGATCAATAGCTATGGCTGTTAGTTCATCCGAAAAGATTATTAACTTGCCTGTTTTCAGACGTTTGGCCGGCCTCGCAAGCACCTCCCACACGTTTTTCTCGATCTCCTTGACCAGAAATATTTCGATATTTGCCGACGTTTCCGTCCGGCCAAAAAGCCGGGCCGGGAATACCTTTGTATTGTTGAGCACGAGCAGATCGTCTGGACGGAGAAATTCCGGCAGATCGACGAATTGCCCGTCGATGATGGAGCTAGCGCGGCGACTGACGACGAGCATCCTCGAACCGTCGCGGGTCGGGGACGGTTCCTGAGCGATCAGCTCGTCGGGGAGGTCGTAATTAAAATCGGAAATCAGCATTTCTCTCGCAAAAAAACGGCACACCCGAAAGTGTGCCGTCTTTATCCCGGATCATTTGGCGATCCAAAAGATCCGTCTAGTTTGTAGTAACCTCAGTTAAATTATTTATCATAATATCACCCCCCTGTGCGGTTATTATGTCACAAAAGATCGGAGTTAAGCCAGTAATTTTTATCGGCTGTGAAAAAGTTGAGTGGTACCGAGGGTCGGAGTCGAACCGACATGGGCGTTAAGCCCGCTAGATTTTGAGTCTAGTGCGTATACCAATTTCGCCACCCCGGCATGGAACTAAAGATGATAAATGCTGGCGGTCGCAAGGTCAAGACTGCATGCGTACAAGCACTGTCTGATAGTGGATAATCTCGTATTGCTGAAAAGAAATGAAAGTTCGACCTCGGCGTTTCTCTGCGTCTTCCTCTCGCGGTCTCCGCGTTAAAAGTCAGGTAAACGCTGAGCCCGCAGAGGTTTTCGCAGAGGACGCGAAGAAGACTGCTTCTCCTTGTGTACCGCCAAAAACTAAAAGGGCACCACAAGACTAGTTCACTGCCTACTGTTTCCTAGACCTCGATTAGGATGTCGACGGTATTCCGGCGTTTGGCTTCGTCGAGAAAGCTTTCGATGTTGGCGGCGACCTTTTGACGTGTGAGGATGCGGTGTATCTCGGGCCGCTTTTCTTCAAATGTCGGCACCAGGATGCCCGGCGAAGCTTTTCGAAAGGCCGGGGCGAAGATGTCGCGGTAATATTTTGTCTCGTCGTCCGACGAGATCACAACAAACGACGCAAATCGAAAATCAATGTATTTTTCCGTCGCGACGCGCGATGCGATGAGTCGTTCAAAGGCGTCGTCCTTGACCGATTCGAACCCTCCTTGTTTCAACCTGGCCTCAAATACGGACGGCGACGGAAAAACCGACAGCGTCTCGCTGATCTTGTCAGCGATCTCTTTTTCAGTTGGAGCCGCTCGCGGCAACCGTAGGGCCTCGAGCGTGAAAAGTCGTTGATTTATCAATAGTTGCAAGGCCTGATTGAGGTCTTCTGAGCGAGGCTTTTCGAGCTGAGTTCCCGGCTGGAGGGCAAGCTGCCATACGAGGTCGGAATAGGTGATCAATTCTGTGCGAACGCCATCGCTGACGACGGCTACAGTTTTATCCACGACCTCCTGGCCGCGCGCATTCGCGGCATCGCCAGTGAAACAGACGAGAGCGACGAGCAAGCTCGCGAGAAACAATAGTGTTTTTTTCAAGACCAGCTTCATTACCTCTCAAATTGAATTTTCGGCTTCCGCGAGGGACATGTCAACCGCGTTTTCATGGCGTTAAATCTGTTGACAAGATGTTAAAAATTGTTTCTAATCTAAAAGGAGGTCTCAAATCTCTATTTTCAAGGAGATTTTCCTCTAAACGACCCTTTAATCTGCACCGATTTTGCCGGGCTGCGATCAATAAAAAATGCTAACTTCCTCGCCGCCGAAAAAAGACGTGGGGCCTATCTCTCCAATTGAGGGACGCTCCGACAGTTCCAGCGACCTTAAGTTCATTTCCGAGCTTGGGCGGAGCCTGCTTTTTACGTTCCACCCGAAAAAGGTCGCGAGCCGTGTCGCCGAAGCCATCCAACAGGGAGTAGATGCCGACACCTGCGTGTTTGTTGCCGAGCTTGATAGCGTCGGCCTGATAGCAAGCGCGTCGGGCCGCGACGGCGAGCCGGAAGGCGATTTTCTGCGCCGTGCAAAGTTTGAAAAATGGCTGGCCTTCATGCCGCCGCAGATCAGCTACTCTGAGGAATCCGAGACCGAATTTCTAATCGAGAACCATGCTCATGGCCTCGAATATATCTCGCCGCTGCACATAAACGGCGAGATCAAGGGAGCGATCATAACGGCTTTCTCAAGCAGGCCCGATCTGACCGAACAAAAAGAGAGGCTGATTGACGCGGCGACCCAAATGGCCGCGATGAGCGTAAATCTGTCGGCCCATTACGGATCGGCGATCAACGATTCGATAAACGAGGCCCGCGAAGAGCATCGCAAATTTACCGAGTCGATACTCGATTCGCTGCCCGTATCGCTCTATGTCGTCGACCGCGACTACCGCATCGTCACGTGGAACCGTCATCGCGAAGTCGGTGTCCAGGGCATACCACGCGACATCGCCATCGGCCGGGATGTCTTTGACGTTTTGGAAAAATATCCGCAGGGGCGGCTCAAGCAGGAGTTTGAACGAGCGTTCCGCACGGGAACGATCGAGCGCATCGAACAGCAAACGGTCGCCGACGACGGCTCGACCTTGCATTGGATGGTCAGCAAGGTCCCAATGAAAAATGCCGATGGCGAAGTGACACACATCATCACGGTTGGCGAAGACGTGACCGTCCGCGTCGAGGCGATCCATGCGATCAACCGGGCCGAAAAGCTCGCCGCCGTCGGCCGTCTCGCGGCCGGTGTCGTGCATGAGATCAACAATCCGCTCGCGACAATAGCCGCTTGCGCCGAGGCGCTTGAGCAGCGCATCGACGAAGGTGCGTTTGAAATGTCCGATTCGGCCGACGATCTGACCGAATATCTCGGGCTAATAAAAAGCGAAGCGTTTCGCTGCAAAACGATCACAACGGGGCTGCTCAATTTTAGCCGCATCCGCCCCGGGGAACGCGAAGAGCTGGACGCCGGCGACATCGTGCGTTCGGCGGCAAACCTGATCTCGCATCAAAAACGCGGCAGCGGCATTACCCACGATATCCAGATCGAACCCGACCTGCCGATGATCAGCGCCGACGGCGGACAGATACAGCAGGCGGTCATCGCACTCGCTACTAACGCGATAGACGCAATGCCTGACGGCGGAATTCTCATATTTCGTGTGTTTACCCAGCGAAACCGCGTGATGATCGAGGTCGAAGACACTGGCACCGGCATCCCGCAGGAAAACATGTCAAAGATCTTTGAGCCGTTCTTCACGACCAAAGAGGTCGGCAGCGGTACAGGCCTCGGCCTCGCCGTTTGTTACGGCATCATTTCCGAACACGGCGGCCGTCTAAGCGTTCGATCAACCCTCGGAAAAGGCACGACATTTAGTCTTCTGCTACCAGCATTAATGAGTTGAGGGCGGATCTCTCAATAATAACCCTCCTGAAAAAACAATATGGCTAAACTACTTGTAGTCGATGACGAAAAAAATCTGCGGCTTGTCGTGCAGAAAGAAATGACGCGGCAGGGGCATGACGTCGAAGAGGCTTCCGACGGCGAAGCCGCGTGGGAACTCCTTGAAGAACAGGATTTCGACGTCGTCCTTTGCGACATCAACATGCCCCGTCTCGATGGCCTCGGCCTGCTGCGGCGAATTCGCGAGCGCAATCAAAACCCGCCCGAGGTGATAATGCTGACGGGCCAGGCGACAGTTGAATCGGCCATCGAGGCGATGAAGCTCGGTGCCTACGACTATCTGACCAAGCCATACCGCATCGGCGAACTGTCGGCCCTCGTTACTGCCGCCGCCGAGAAACAGCAGCTTAAGGTAGATAACCAGCGCCTGCGGGCCCAGATCGCCCGGACGCACCAGACCCTGCCTGAGATAGTCGCCGATTCGCCGCAGATGAAGGAAGCCCTGCGGCTCGTATCGCGGGTTGCGCCATCGGACACGTCGGTTTTGATAACCGGCGAATCGGGCGTTGGTAAAGAGTTGATCGCTCAGGCGATCCACCGCCTTAGCAGCCGGAGCGATAAGCCGTTCATCGATCTCAACTGTGCGGCGCTCCAGGACACGCTGCTCGAAAGCGAGCTATTCGGTTACGAAGCCGGTGCGTTCTCGGGTGCGCGGGCACGGAAATTAGGCCTCTTCGAAATCGCCGACAGCGGCACACTGTTTCTGGACGAGATCATGGAGATGCCCATGCAGCTCCAGTCCAAGCTGCTGCGGGCACTCGAAACGCGGTCGTTCTTCCGTGTTGGAGGCGTCAAAAAGGTCGACGTCAACGTTCGCCTGGTTGCCGCGACCAACCGCGATCCGGAAACGGCGATTGCCGAAGGGATATTCCGCGCCGACCTAATGTATCGCGTCAATAGTTTTGAGATAAATATTCCTCCCTTGCGCGAGCGCCGCGAGGATATCGAGCCTCTCGCCCGTCATCTGCTGCACAACCTTGCCGGCCATGACGAGCCGGAATTATCACCGGCGGCGATCGACGCTCTAAATGCATTTGACTGGTCCGGCAACGTCCGCCAGCTTCGCAACTGTCTCGAACGCGCAATTTTGCTTTCAGATAACGGCATGATCACGCCCCGCGAACTGCCACCTGAAATTGCGTTTCGCACAGAAAAAACAAACGTCTCGGTCAGCTACAACGCCCCGCAAACGATGGGCGTCTCGACCTTTCAAAATGCATCGCCGACAAACCTGCGCGATGTAGAACGCCAGCAGATCATCGGCGCGCTGGAGAAAACCGGCTGGCACCGGGGCAAAACCGCCGAACTATTAGGTATCTCACCATCGACGCTCTACCGCCGCTTGCGCGAATACGATCTGGATGTTCGATAGAAAAATATGAAAAACATACGGCCAATTCTACTGTTTTTGTTAGTTTTATTGATCGCGGGCTCTACTTTCGCACAGCGTAAATTTGAGGGCCGCGTGGTCGAGGTGGTCGATGGCAAGACGATCGTGATCGACTCGTCTTCCGGCAAAGTGACCGCCGAGCTGCAATACATCGAAACACCCGAACCGGAAAACCCGCTGAGCAAAACGGTGCGCGGCCACCTGGAGAACCTTGTGCTCGGTAAATCCGTCGAGTTTCGCCTTCAGGGTTTTTCGTTCGTAAAGATGACGGGCCAGATCCATCTTGGTGATGTCGACATTGCGCAGCAGATGCTCCGCGACGGTGCCGCCTGGCATCTGCCGCCGGCCCGCAGCAGTCAGGACAAACAGGCGAGCGACATTTACGAGTCGACGCAGCAACAGGCCAAAAGCGAAAAACGAGGAATCTGGGCCCGCGATGATCTAAGACCCGCGGCCCTGCTTCGCGAAGAAAGTAACGCTGCCGCGAGGCGTCAGGAGCAATATTCCCACGAGCATCCGGAAACTAATGCGCCATTTAATCAGTCGGCCTTTGCCGAAACCAACCGCCGCGAGGCGATTAAAAGGCCGGGCAAATGGGGCGATGTAAACCCCAACATGCCGAATATCGGAGCTATCTATAACGGATACAATGCCGAGACAAAAACCGGATTCGTCACCACCGGGTTTGCCGAAGTCCAGGACATCGGTAAAGAGGATCCGAGCCACAAAGTGCAGATAGATGTTACCTACGTCTATCACGAAGACGAACGAAAAGGCAGGACCGGAACTTTTGTGGTTACGCTGGATTCGATATCAAAGGATTGGTACTTTCTGAAATCCAATGACCTTATCTTGACGATCGGCGATAAAGATACCGTTGTCGGCAAGCCCCGGCGCAAAACCGCCCAGGACGGCGACTTGGTTCGCGAACGATTGACCTATGAAGTAAGCCGGGACACGGTCGACAAAATGTACAACGGCGGCAATGCTGCGATCAGGGTCGGTAAGTACGTTATCTGGATGACCCAGGGTGCTCAATTGCTGCTTTATAATATGCTCGAGGCTACTAAATAGACAGCCTATCCGACGACAAACATCTAAGCTACAGTTAGGGTTATCTTGCCGACACCGCTGAGATTTACGTGCTGTCTTGCCTGCCAAAGGTCATAGTTGTACTGCAGTGCCAGCCAACTTTCAGGAGATCGGCCAAGAGCCTTGGAAAGGCGAAGCGCCATTTCCGGGCTGACGCGGTTGGAGCCCTTTAAAACTCGGCTGAGTGTCGAAGCGGCAACTCCAAGTTTCATTGCAAGCTCGCGGCCGCTTATATGGTTGGGCTCCAGATAAATATCCGTAATAAATTCGCCGGGATGTGGTGGATTGTGCATTGCCATTAGTGATAATCCTCGTAGTCCAGGACGTGAACCTCTCCGTCCCTAAACTCAAATGTGAGTCGCCAATTTCCGTTAACCCACACCGACCACCGAACTCGTTCGGAACCTTTGAGTCGATGCAGCCTAAATCCAGGAACGTCCATATCGCCGATCGATCCAGATGTATCCAAAGCGGCGAGCAACATTCGCAGTCTTCGGGCATGGTGCGGCTGAATACCCGCGACGCTTCCTGACTCAAAGTACTTCTTGAGGCCTTTGTGTCGGAAAGACCTAATCATAGCTAAGTATATACTGTTGCACAGCACGCAACAAGGGAAAAGGGTTTTTACAATGCAGTTACAGACTTGGCATTAGCCACAAAAAGAAACCGCCTTTCGGACATGGGCATTAGTCTTTGAGTTAAAACAACTTTTTGCTCTTTGAGCGCCTTTTTGAGATTTTCGCCGCCAAATAGCAGCAGAGAGCGCTGCTTCGACCATTTCAATAATTGGGGCAGTTTTTCTGTAAATTTATCGAGCGCACGGCAGGTGACGAACTGGCAGTTGGCGGGTTCGGTCTCTTCGAATTGGCGATTGACGATCTTGACGCGTCCCAAAAGGCCGAGGTCGCGGATCGTAGTTTCGAGAAATGCGGCCTTTTTTATTTTTGACTCGATCAGGACACCGCGAAGATCGTCGCGGGCCAACAGGCACGGTATCGACGGCAGTCCCGCGCCGGTCCCGACATCGGCAAACCGTGCATTTACCGGCAAATATTCGAGGAGCGTGAGCGATTCGAGAATGTGGCGGATCGCGAATTCCTCTGCCGACATCGGGGCGACCAGATGTAGGAATTCATTGTTTTGCTGGATTAGTTCGTAGTAAGCGGCAAGTCTTTCGATCTTCGCTTCGTCGAGGCTCAAGCCGAAAGCGGTCTGGTTCGTTTTGATCGAGTCTATAAATTCGGTGGACATTAGAAGAGTTTCACGCAGGGCCGACAAAGTCAGAACCGCCTGCGTAAGCGGGCGGCATGAACGCAGGATAAGGACTATATTGACTGGAAACCCCAACGTTGGATCGTCGCCAACCCCAGTTCCCTCCGCTTACGAGAGAGGGTTCTGACAAGATATGGTGCGGACGAGAAGAATCGAACTTCCACTGCCTCGCGGCAACAGGCTTCTGAGACCTGCGCGTCTACCAGTTCCGCCACGTCCGCACTTTTGGGCGAACCTTGAGAATACTAGTTCGACGCGTGAAATTCAAGCATGTCGAGACACCTGCGATAGCGGGTGGTTTAAGCTGCGTATTTGACACCTCAGGCTGGGCCGGGAAAATAGCTGTCGCAGGCTCATTAAGTTGAGCGGTCGGTTGCGTTAAACCACCCATTACCGCAGGGGGTTCCGACAAGATCGCCGTCGCTCGTCGTAATCCCGCCTGTATTCAGGGCATCGTTTCATGAAAAATGTTCACACACTGAAATTCTTCTTCAACCTCTGCCAAACTTCAAAATAATCGTTCTGCAACTGTGATGATTCCATTGCCAATTTTGTTGGGCGGATGATGTAGCGCGATTCGACTATGTAATTTTAGGTTAGTGTGTCGTGCCCGTCCGTGCTTTACGCTTGCCAGCTTTTGTGGACGGCGTTTTAGCTTTGTCTAACGTAAAAAATCGCACTGCATTATTGTAAAAAATGTCGCGCTTCTGCTTTTCTGTCAAGAATTTCGCCGATCGAACGTTTTCGATAGCCATGCCGATAGCGTCCGTCCAAACCATCTGGTCGGAGCCGAACATTATGCGATCTCCAAATCCGGCTTCGACGAGACGCTGCAAATAGTAGTGAAATTCCTTCCGTGGCCGCGTCCAATCTATAACGCCGATATCGACATAAAGCTGCGGATATGCGTAAAGCATATTGATCATCTCGTCGAGCCGCGGATAACCGGCGTGCATAACGTAAATGCGAAGCTTTGGATGTTTGATAATTACGTCCTCGAGCAGGAGAGGGCTGTTAATATTTTGGCGCATAAGTGGCGAACCCTTGTAAACCGCTCCCCATGGCCCTGGATGAATGTGAAAACCTACCGGAACGTCCATTTCTTCGGCAAGGGCAAAGATCGGCTCGAGCCGCGGATCGTTGGGTGCGATGCCCAGGTATTGCGGGTCCACTTCGCCGATCATCTTGACGCGCCCTGCAGCGATCTCCGCTTTAAGAAATTTGAGGTCCACCTTAGACGGGTCATCAAACCCATAACCGACCGTAAAGCGTTTTGGATCTGCCCGATACCATTCTAGGGCCGTCTCATAACCAAAGTTGTTGCTTATCATGCCTGTCACAATGTTGAAGCGCTTCATTTGAGCAAGCGTTTCATTAAAGTGGTCCTTGGCATTTTTAGCGGTAAGCGGCTTTTTCGTGACCGGGTTTGGAACATTGCTGTCTTGCCAGTCCTTTTCCGAGTAGGAATGCATGTGAACGTCTATTATCGGCGGCCCTCCGGTTTGAGCCGATACAACGGTGGCCAGACCCAAAAAAATCACGATAGTAATAGTTTTCATTTCGGTATTTTAAATGCCTGACTCAAAATTCTTCTTCAACCTCTGCCAAACTTCAAAATAATCGTTCTGCAACTGTGATGATTCCATTGCCAATTTTGTTGGGCGGATGATGTAGCGCGATTCGAACATAAAGGCCATCGTGCCAGACAATTTCTGAGGTTCGAGCGAAGCGTTTGAAGCTTTTTCAAACGCATCGAGGTCGGGGCCGTGGGCGGACATTTGGTTGTGAAGCGAGCCGCCGCCGGGGACAAAACCCTCTTCCTTGGCGTCGTAGGCACCGTAGATGAGGCCCATGTATTCGGACATGTAGTTGCGGTGGTACCACGGCGGGCGGAATGTGTTTTCGGCGACGAGCCAGCGGTCTGGGAAGATGACAAAGTCGCAATTTGCCACGCCCGGCTCGCCGCTCGGACTGGTTAACACGGTAAAGATCGACGGATCAGGATGATCGAACGAGATCGAGCCGATGGTATTATACCGCCGCAGATCGTAACGATACGGAGCGTAGTTACCATGCCACGCGACGATATCGAGCGGGGAATGTTCGATATCGCACGACCAGAGATTGCCGCCGAATTTTGCTACCAGCTCGAATGTGCCTTCGAGGTCCTCAAACCACGCGACGGGCGTCTCAAAATCACGCGGATTTGCGAGGCCGTTCGCTCCGATCGGCCCGAGCTCCGGTAGGCGAAACTGCTGGCCGTAGTTTTCACAGATATAGCCGCGGGCTATGGTTTTGTTTTGGTCGCTTGTTTCGCCCGTCGTGTTCGACGCTCCTTCAGGTGCCGGTTCGACACGAAACTTAAGTCCTCTCGGAATAACAGCGATCGATCCCGGGCCGACTTGTAGCAAACCAAGCTCGGTCAAGATACCAAGCCGTCCCATTTCGGGCACGATCAGCATCTCGCCGTCGGCATTGTAAAAATATCGCTCGCCCATGCCCGTGTTGCAGGCATAGATATGAATGGCGATGCCGGTCTGGCCATACAGATCGCCGTTACCGGCAATTGTCGTAATGCCGTCGATAAAGTCAGTTGGTCCAGTTGGAATGAGCAGCGGGTCCCACCGAAGCTGATTCGGGGTGGTGACGACCTCGTCAAAAGGCGAAGATCTGAAAAGTTTGTTGTCTATTTGCTGAAAAGGCTTGTGCAGAACGCTCGGCCGGATGCGATACGACCACGTCCGCTTGTTTTGAGCGCGAGGTACCGTGAATGCCGTCCCCGAGAACTGCTCGGCGTAAAGCCCCAACGGCGCCTTCTGCGGCGAATTTTGCCCGACCGGCAATGCGCCTTCGACGGCCTCCGTAGCAAACTCGTTTCCAAAACCCGTTTGGTATTTAAGATTCATTAAGAAGATTTTGCCACGATTTACACAAATGTCGAACCCCGCCCGTCGTCACGCAAATGCGCGCCGGTACCGTTCGTTCTGCGCTTTCATCTCCGCCATGAACTGGATGAATTCGGGGGCTTGTCTGATGCGGTTCAGGTAAGCATCGCGCTCGAATAGGGGATAGCATGGAAAACCGGTGGTGGCGGCTTCTTTTAACCATTTGATGGCTTCGCCGCTCTTGCCCGCCAGCGCATAGACGCAGGCGATGTCGTAAGCGGCGTGATGATAGTTGAGGTCTTTGAGAGGATGCTTGCTAAGAATGGTAGGTATCATCGCCTCAGCGGAACGGAAGTCTCCTTTCAAGGCAAAGAGCAGAGCCTTGCTGCGGGGAAATACAATGTCACCAGGTGTTCTCGCTGAAAGTTCGTCGATCGCCTTTTGTGCCTCTTCCAAACGACCCTTGCCCAAGTAATACCAGATCCAGTCGGCTTGGTCTTTGATAAGGTCGTTAGGGTAAAATTTCTGATGAGCGGCGAACCATTCATCATATTTACCACCATTGAGATACATGCCGAGGGTCTGAAATTTAACGAAATCGCTCGTCGGGTCAATATCGAACGCACGTTGTAATTCACGCGCCGCTAAATCTTCAAGTCCGATGTGTTGATATAGGTTTCCGAGATCAGCGTGACCGACGTTCGGGTTGAGTTGCTGCGCCAAAAGTAACTCACGAATGGCGGCTTCGTTTTGATAACCTTCGTATCTGCTCCAGAGCAGTAAAGAACGAGCGAGGTGAGTTTCGGCAAGCTGCTGGTCGAGCGTCTGCGCCTGATTAATTTCTTCATTCGCTCGCTCTACCCACACCGGCTCCGTCGGTTCTACAAAAATCGCCATCACTGCATAGGCGTAAGCGAGTTGCGCGTACGCCAGCGCGAAGTTCTGGTCGGCTTCAATCGCCTTTTTAAAAAACTCAATGGCCGCCTCCGTTTGGCGCTGGTCGAAGCTATAGACACCCTTCACATAAAACTCATATGCGATGGGGTTTGAAGTGTAACGCTTCGTGAGTCGCGCCTGCTGCGACGGGTCGAGTTGAAGCTGCAAACGGGAAGCTACCTGTCGCGCCACCGTATCCTGAATCGTGAAGATGTCGGTAGTGTGCATGTCGAAATTATCAGTCCACAAAGACGCGCCGTCGCTGGTGCGGAGCAGATTAACGCTCACTCGCAAACGGTCGTCGGCACGCTGGACGCTGCCCTCAAGCACCGCGTCGGCGTTTAACTGCCGAGCGGCGGTGAGCGCGTCAGTGTCCTCGTTGAGAGAACGGCGCACGGCACTGGTCGGGCGCACAATCAGCTTGCCTGTCTGATTGATCCGCCTGATAACCGCGTCGGCGATGCCCAACCCCAGATAATTTTCACCCGCATCGAGCGATTTAAGCGGCAGTACGGCGAGCGATTTAACAGGTGGCGACGTTGTCCGATTGACAAAATACCAATAGCCGAAGCCGGTTGCCGCCACGAGAGCAGCGGCGAGAGCAAACGCGGCAAGGGGTTTGTGATTTTTAATCTTCTGGGAAAAACTGTGCTGCGTTTCGGCCGTTTGCTTATTTGCGTTACCTGTCGCTGCTTGCAGAATTGCGGTTTCATTTTCACCCGGCGGCTTTGAGCGTTCGAGTTTTTCGTCGAATGCGAGATTTTCTTTCAATTCCTTCAGATCTGCGAGCAAGCCTTTCATCGTTTGATACCGCTCATCTCTATTTTTTCTGAGCGCTTTGGCGACGATCCTCTGCAAATCGTCCGACACATTCGCCGCATAACGCGAGAGCGGCTGCGGTTCCTTATTTATCAGATTGGCTAAGGTCTCCGACACCGAATTGCCTTCAAAAGGCGTTCGCCCGGCGATCATCTCGTAGATAAGTACGCCTAGACTGAAAATATCCGTGCGTTCATCAACCTTTTCGGCCTTGGCCTGTTCGGGCGACATGTAGTTGACGGTCCCCATGATCACGCCTTTAGCCGTTTGGTTCTGTTTTTTTGTGGCGTCCTCTAAACCGAAAAGCGAATTTTCATTTTCGATGAGCTTTGCCAGCCCGAAATCCAGGACTTTTACATAGCCGTCATGCCGGATCATTATGTTTTCTGGCTTGATGTCGCGATGAACTATCTTTGCGCCGTGCGCCGCCCGCAATGCGCTCGTAATTTGAACAGCAATGTCCAACACCGCTTTGAGACTGAGCGGTTCGCGCCGCAAACGCTCGCTTAAGGTTTCGCCTTCGACGTATTCCGAGGCGATATAGTTTGTATCGTCTTTTTCGCCGGTTTCGTAAATCGTCAAAATGTTTGGATGATTCAAAGCCGAAACCGCCTTTGCTTCACGCACAAAACGGTGCATTCGTTCAGCATCAAAAGAGAATGCTGTCGGCACGATCTTTAGCGCGACTTTACGTTCAAGGCGCATGTCTTCCGCCAGATAAACTTCGCCCATTCCGCCCGCGCCTATTAATTTCAGAATTTTGTAATGGCCAAAATTTTGACCGACTTTAAGTTTTTCCTTGTTTCCGGCAATCGTTTCGGCGATTTCGCCAACGGCCGGATTTTGCATAAAACTTCCGGCAGAGTCAGATGATGAAAGCATTGACTCGACTTCGCGGCGCATATGTTCATCGTCCTGGCAAGATTCGTTGAGAAACTGCTCACGATCCTCGGGTGCCTGCTGCAATGCGGCATAGAAGATTTCCTTGATCTCGTGCCATTTTTTGGGGTTTGCGGTCGACATTATTTTGTCAGTTCGCGGTACAGCCAAGCGCGGGACGATTCCCAATCCCGTGCGACCGTCGCGCGGGATATGTGCAAAGCCTCTGCCGTTTCTTCCAAACTTAGACCGCTAAAATAGCGAAGCTCGACGACACGGGCTTGCTGCGCGTCAAATTTGGCGAGTTTACTCAACGCTTCGTCCAAAGCGATCAAATCAACGCCATTTTCTTTCGCCGCGACCAGCGCCGCCGCTTCGTCAAGCGACAGTTTTATATAATCCCCGCCACGTTTTTCTCTATGTTTTGTTCTCGCGTGATCAACTAATATCCGCCGCATCGCTTGCGCAGCGACGGCGAAAAAATGCGTCCGGCTTTCCCATCTCACATCCCGCCGGTCGATCAATTTCAGATATGCCTCGTTTATCAGCGCGGTAGTTTGTAAAGTGTGACCCGGTCGCTCTTTTCGCAAGTAACGCGCGGCTTGCCGGTGCAGTTCCGTGTAAACAAGCGGCAAAAGATTATCCAACGCCTCTGGCTTTCCATCGCTCCATTCACGCAGCATCTGCGTAATTTCTACCGATCCTGATCCGGGTCGATCCATAGTCGATAATTATAGCCTTAAAATTCGAGAATCAATCGTAATTTTTTGAGACGAATGGGGTTCATCTGTCGCTGTGATTAATAGAGGCGTAAAAAACCTTAAATTGAAAAGAAAAAGGAGAACAAGATGAACACAAAAAAAACAACACAAACATTCGTCATCGCATTGGCGATGACGTTCACGCTGGCAATCGGCACGACGATGGTTTTCGGTCAGGACAAAGCCGACAAACAAGTAATCGACGCGTCTACAGATGACGCAGGCAACGATTTGGTCGGCGTTTGGGAAGCTCTTAATGTGCCCGCAGAAAATGATTGTGTAACCGGAGCTCCGCTGCCGGGCACGCCGATAATTCGGGTATTAAATACGTTTAATCAAGGCGGTACGGGATGGCTCGAAGATAACGCCCCGTTCGACGGGCCCTATCGTTCGACCGGCGCGAGCATTTGGAAACGCACATCGGGGCGAAACTATACCTACGTTAACTGGCATTACACCTTCAACCCGGACAAGTCGTTTGTTTTCACGATCAAGCAACGAGCAAGCTTGACGCTGAGCCGTGACGGAAATTCGTTCACCGAAAAGGGCACCTTCGACGTGATCATTCCGAATGGAAATATAATCTATTCCGGTTGTTTTAGCGACACATCGCACCGTCTACAGTTTTAACCAGGCATGCGTGAGTTAGGTGCTTCTTTGGCGGACCGCGCGCAAGCACTTGACTCACGCTTTTCTTCCGAATCTAGAGATTTCCGCGTCGTCGCTGCTCTTCTTCAATAGAAACAAACAACGCCTTAAAGTTGCCTTTGCCAAAGCCTTTACAGCCTTTGCGTTGGAGAATCTGGTCGAATACTGTTACCGAAAATTCAAACCTGACCTTGAGAATGCCGACGGGCAACTTTCATTAACATTCGTAATGCATCGTTTACGGCACCCGAATCGGGAAACGCCGCTTGTACATCCGATTCCAATAAGATCAGGTTTGTTCCCGACTGATAACGCTCGACGTATTTGCCGCGAACTCGGCCCTTCAATTGCGAAGGGTCATATTCGGGCCGCATTTCGTCTCCATCAATTTTAGTTTTAACGCTGCTCATGCGAATTTGTTCGAATCGCCATGCTGTTGGAATTTGTCGTCACCGAATCAGGTAGTTGCTTAATTTCGTCAACAGCCTTTGATGTCGTGTTAACGAAACCGAGCCGATTGCGCCCACTATTTGGCTTTCAGGAACAACTGTCAAAAATCCTAACCGTATTAAAGATTCTCCCATTAAGCTGCTCGCTATAAAATCGTCATCCGATGGCGCAATTATTTCGTCAAAATCCTTTACCTCTTGATGAAGTTGTGAACTCACGCCGCAGATAAGCTTGTCTTGAAACGGCGGCATTTCACGAAGAATGATTGCAGGGCGATTCTTTGTCGTCGTGCCAGATTGCGGCATCGCGACTATTACGACATCACCTTCCTTCATATTTAGGATTTGCCTCTTCGATTAAATCTAATGAGTATTCCGGCTCGTCATTTCCATAGGCGCGTTCCATGTTTGCCAAAGAGAAGCGCGTCCAATCTTCGCGTTCGCCGTTTTGCATTTGAATCACGCTGACAACCAATTTTGTGTTTGGCTCAAGTTCGTAAGGCTCGTCCAATAAAATCTGCCGGCCGTCAAAATGCGCTTGTAAAGTAACAATTTGCATAACTTTCCACTCCTTTCGCTATAGGTTACCACGCCTTCTCTGTTCTTCTTCGATCGACACAAACAATGCCTTAAAGTTACCCTTGCCGAAACCTTTACAGCCTTTGCGTTGGAGAATTTCGTAGAAAACCGTCGGACGGTCCTCGACCGGTTTGGTGAAGATCTGGAGCAGGTAGCC